>CALDZW010000026.1 GCA_937944175.1 uncultured Candidatus Altimarinota bacterium | reverse complement strand
TCTATCAATCAAACATAATTCTCTCAATCAATAACATAATCTGAAAACATAGTGAAATATTCAAATTCCTTCTTTCATTGAATTTCATATTGAAATAATCATTTTTCAGTCTTAAATCCATAAAGCCCATCTCCCAAATCCTTTACATAATCAATTCCCAATTTCATATCAAGTTCTTCAAATGTTCATAAGCGTTTATGAAATAAATATTTTTTATCTCAATATATAATTATTAATCCACTATCATCTCAGTCAATCGTCAAAACACTAATATGGTCTTTTGGGACTTTTTGAGAGAATGCATGAATTGAATATGAATCTCCAAATTCATCTACTAGTGAAGCTTCAATCTTATTATTTTTTTGTTTAAAGAAAATCTCTCATACATTTAAAAACTCAAAATAGGCATAATTTTTCATTGAATTCCTCAAGTATTTGAGTTTTTCTTTTCTTTCATTTGCCAATTTCTTTTCTGCATCTTCACTTTTTATTTTTGAATCACTTGCCCCTCAGTTTCACTCATCTAGTGTAATATTTCAATTTTCAACATTATCTCAATCTATAGCAATATTGTCTTCAATGATAGATGCATCTATATTTTCTCACTGAATATTTACTTTTTCTAGCACTACCTCTTTTTCTAGCCTTACCGCTACTGTTTTTGATTCATTTCTTCATATTATTATATTTTCTCTAATAGTTGTATATCACAATTTAGAAACAATCATTTCATAATGAAAAGGAGATAATTCTCAAAAGAGGCAAAATTCTTCTGGGCACTCTTTTACAATAGTTTTTGTGATTTGATCTGGTTCAAGCTGAACACTATATCCTCATATATTTGATTCAATTCTCAGACTTCCAGTATAATACACAAACGCATACAAATAAATCCCTATTCCTGCAAGGATAAATCACAACAAAATCAATATACCTAATACCCTATTTGACATACTCTCCTTGTATCAAAAAATAATTACTCCCCCAGTATAATAATATATACTAAAATAAAAAACTAAATATTTCTATTTAGTTTTTTGCTATATTTCATGTTTTTGTTTTTACTTCATTATCCCTATCTTGTACTAAAGGACACGCCCACAAAGGGATAATTTCTTTCCCTTTAGTCAATGGAAGGAGGGACATTACAAATACAGTTGTAATTATATCACATATACTATAAGTACTTTTCAAGAGTTGAAGTAAGTACATCAGCTTGTTGAACTCAAACAAGAGTTTCAACTGGTTCACCATCTTTCAGTATTACTATAGTTGGAATACTCATAACTCTAAATTCTCCAGCTGTTGCAGGAGCTTCATCTACATTTAACTTACATATTTTTGCTCTTCATTCGAAGTCGGCTGATAACTGTTCTAAAATAGGAAGCATAATTTGACAAGGACCACACCATTCTGCCCAGAAATCTACTAAAACTACCCCTTCTTTAATTTCATCTTTGAAATTATCATCATTTACTACTACTGCCATATTGTCTAAGATTTAATAAATATATTTGTGAACACAGTATATTCAAAAATATAAGGTATTCAAAAGAAATTGTAGTTTTAGTTCTTAAAACAATCTTAAAAAAACTCTATCTGTATAGATAGAGTTTCTGGGTGCATCATTTTTGATTCCTGAAAAAAGCTCAATCTACATGGTGATAGTCTGATAGAAGATGTCTCATAAACTCATGAAGCAGAAGATCTACGGCCAGGTATAATAAAACCCTTGATAAAACAGCTGAAGTTTACACTACAGATCAATAAATAATGTAGTCTAAGCCTATTGTCTCAACACCTTCATCTCATCAGTTGTCATATCAATAAGTCTACTGCTTCTTCATAGAAATTCATCATCACTTTGAATTACATAATCTACTCAAGATAAAATTTCTTCTGGAATATCTTCAATTTTCAAACATGAAGGCTGGCCAGAAATATTTACTGATGTTGAAATAAATGGATTATCTGTTTCAGCAATGATTTCAGCAAACCAATTATCTGGAATTCTTATTCAGAGAGTGTTTGAGTTGTTAGTAACTCTTTGGTTCACAGTTGCTGAATCCTTTAGCTCAACAATGAAAGAATAAGCTCCAGGAAGCTTTTCAGCTATGAATTCTTTGTTTTTTTCAGAAACATTACAATTTTTATCTATCCATTCAAGTTCAGGAATAATAACCAGAAGTGGTTTATTTTCTCTGTGTTTGAGTTGAAAAATTCTCTCGACAGATTCATCAAATAATATATCACAACCAATACCAAGTACAGTATCTGTTGGATAGATAAATACCTTTCAGGATTTAATTTCATTGATATAAAATTCTTTATTATCAAGGACTTCTTGTTTAGTGATTATGGTTGTGTTCTTCAATGTTATGTATGTTATAAGTATCATTATGTTCCATTCAATGAATGGAGATGTTTCCTTCTTTATTTTGTTCATCATGAAGGTCTGATTGTTCTTTGATTACTTCTTCTATATTTTCAAGCTCAATTTCTTCTAGAGCTTTATTATTATCATCAACATCTCCATATACATGCTCTCATTCTCAATGATCATGTCCTTCATGCTTATGATTTTCTTGATAATCTATTATATAATCATAATTCCAGTGTTCTCAATTTTCATCAGCACTTCAACCATTTCAACTATTACTATCATCATCTAATCATGTTCATGCTCAGTGCATGTCTCAGGGAAGTAATACTTCTGGATTATTATCAAGTTTAGGTCACTTGTTATCATGAGTTCATAAAAAAATGAATGCCATCAACAACATAATTCACAATGTTATGAGGAGAAAGAAACGAGCTGATGAAAATCTCTTATAGAGTACACTACAAATGAATATCACAAGTAAACTCAACACAATAGTTGCTCCAGTGGAAGTTTCAAGGTAATATGCTCCAAACATTCATATTAAGAGTCAAATAACAGCAAAGAGTATTGAGTACACAAACATTTGCTTCACACTACCAGAAATTACTTTTGCACTATTGGCTGGAATAACTAAAAATGCTCAAATAAGTAAAATTCCAAATATTTTAATACTCAGAGCAATAAAAAATGACAAGAGTAATAAAAAGCACATATTGTAGATTTCTGTACGAATACCTTTAGCCTTTGAAATACTTTCATTGAGAATAACACCGAGAAAGTTTCTTCCAAAGAAATAATATATAATAACACATAATAATCAAAAAATACTTACCATCCATATATCTACACTGGTAATAGAGAGAATACTTCCGAATAGTAGGCTGTGAATATGAAGCTGTAAGTGTGACATAAGACTCACAACAAATATTCCTCAGGCAATTCACCCTTGAGCAATAAGCTCCTTACTTGATTCAGTAGTTACAAGCTTTGTCCTTTCTAAGGAATAAATGACAATACTGGCAACAATAGCAAATATAGCACTATACCAATAATAGTTTCATTCTAATAATAATGACAAAGCAATACCTAGAAATAAAAAATTAGATATTGAGTGAGTAATATTTGCTTCTTTCCTCATAATTACAAATACTCAAAAGAATCATGATATCAAAGCTATAATAACACCTCCAATAAGAGCATTTTGAAAAAAGTTGTACTGTAATATCTCAAACATGAGAGCTAACTATTAATGAATATGTTTTTCATGTGGTTTGTGTTTATATGGAACAACTAAATCTCACCAAATTTCTTTTACATCTTTATTGTTTCCAATTTCTGCTGGAGTCCCATGACAACAAAAATTATCACTATGGAGACAAATAATTGTATCTGAATTTTTATAAACTAAATGAAGATTATGTGAGACAAGAATAATAGAAAGTTCAGGAAATACCTTCTTTACTTCTGAAATATTTTGATAAAACACTTTCTCTCAAAGAGCATCTATTCAGGAAGTTGGTTCATCCAAGAGCAGTAAATCAGGTTCAGACATAAGTGCTGAAACAATTAGCATTTTTTGAAATTCTCCACCGCTGAGATGAGCTATTTGAGTTTCTAATATTTTCTTTGAATCAAATTTGTTGAGCATGTTCTTAATTGTACTGTCACTAACTCCAATATTATATATATTAATAAATTCTCTCACTGTCAATGGAAATGTCATATCAACATCTATTTTCTGAGGAACATATCAAAGTTTTTTGTAATTTCTTATAATGGTTCCAGAAGTCTGTTCTTGAATTCCTGCAATAATCTTTAAGAGAGTTGATTTTCCTGTCCCATTCATTCAAATAATACTCATCACCGCACCTTTTCAAAGGGAAAAACATATATCTTTAAGAATATACGTTTTTTTTCTATCAAAAGAAATAGAAACATCTGATAATTGCAATAATGGTTTACTCATAAATATGGGATAATGCTTGTAAATTTGAGTTAAGCGTTTGTATAAAACCATCCGCTTCTTCACTTACTCATAGTGGGTCCAACTTATGAATCTTCCCATTATTTTCTTCAGCAAATACACGTAGAGTTTTATCATCAAACTGAGGCTCAACAAAGAATTCACTCACTCCATGAAGTTTCACTTCATCAGTTAGTTCCTTCATCTGAGAAGAACTTGTATTACTCATAACATTGCTTTTAAAGATTAATTTCTTATCCATATCAATCCCTGCATCAACAAACAAATAATTATAGGCATCATGAAATACAATAAATTCTTTTTGTGTTTTTCACTGTGTAAGAAGTTGAAATTTTTGAAATGCTAGAGTCAGTTCGGTTTCAAATTTTTCATAATTTGCTTGAAAAAGAGCTTTCTGGCTTGGCTGTAATTCAGTCAGTTGTTCTTGAATCTTTTTTGCAATGAGGAGTGGATTTACTTTCCCATTCCATACATGGGTATCAATGGATGCTTCAGCATGAATATGTCCTTCTCATTCTTCTTCATGATCACTATGATCATGCGTACTTGTAGGTTCAAGTACTTTAAGCCCAGCATCTAAAGCTATTGATTTCACTCAAGATAATGATTTGAATAAAAATCCATCAATATCTTGTATTCATAGCATAAATACAATATCAGATTTTTGAATGTTTATCATATTTTGGGGAGTGAGATCAAACCCATGAGGACTTGCTCCAACAGGAACAAGATTATTCACTACCACTTGTTCTCAACCAATATAGTTAGTAATTGACGCTAATGGTACAATTGAAGTAATGACCTGCACTTTTTCATTCTCAGCAATTACTTGTGTCTCTGATGACTGTGAAGTTCATCATTCTTCTCCACTCCCACATGAAGATAACAGTACAAGTGTTACTAACATAATTATTATTTTTTTCATAACATTATTATTTTTTTAAATAAAATATATACACCTCTATTAGGTACATGTCTCACACTTTCCAACTATATTAATACTATGCTGTGAAACAGTAAACCCTTTTTGCTTTGCAATATCCATAAGCTGTTTACAAATTTTTACAGAATCAAAACAAAGCAACTCATTACAACTAGAACACTGCATATGTTCATGGTGATGCTCCTCATCATTCAATTCATAAAAGTCTCATTTCTCAACCCTTTGAACCTTTCTAATAATTCAAGAATCAACAAACAGATTCAGGGTCCTAAATACACTTGCTCTTCAAACATCTCAAGCAAAAGTATTCACTACATCTGATGATGATGTAATATGTCTTTTTTCAAGAAAAGAAAAAATTTTCAATCTCTCTTTTGTACACTTTTTCCCTACACTCTGTAATTTTTGTACTATATCCATATTTTTAATTGAGACTTAGTATCATTAAATATAGATATACTATGAATTTCTAAATAAAGTCAAAACTAAAATCAGTAATAACAATTCTCTGCATTGACTTCCATGTATATTTGTTATAATTTAATTATTATTTGTTCTATATGTAACAATTTATGCTTTGAACATCGTCTCCAGAATGGAGTACTATTGAAAAATCATGATTTGATGAAACTACTACCATGCCTCAATTTAAGGATAAAAAAATGGTGGCTATTCATGATGGAAAAGTGATTATTTTTGATGATTCTCTTACCAGGAAACAAAAAAAGGCATGAGTTCATGCTACGTCTGAAGTATGACAAAAATTTTGAGAAGTTGTTCAAACTCTCTGAGAAGATATGGATATATTTACAAACATGGAAGTACTAGATGTTGGTTCATGAAAGGGACACCTATGATTTTTAGCTCATCTCTATTGAGCAAAAAAAGTAGATTTTTGTGATATAAATAAAATAGCTCTTGAGGAAGCTCAAAAAATTGCCCAGTACAATCATGTTGAAAAGACATCAGCATTTCTCCTCCCAGAACAATTAGAACAATCAGGAAAAAAATATGACAGAATTATCATGAATTGGTATCAAAATAAGGGTGATGAAATTTGTTGACCAACATGATCAAATTTTCAAGCTAACCATCTCAAAAATCTAGTAGAAAAACACCTTAAACCAAATGGTGTTGTGCTTATCAAAGAAGTCCCTCGGGTGGATACACCGTCTATTAACATTGAGTGAATGCCAGAGCTTATAGAAGCAACTAGAGTTAAGATAGCACAGTGTCTCAATCCAAATGAGCAGAATTCTCCTGAAACATACCCGGTTGAATTTTATGCAATTACAAAGAAAAAAGAAGATGCTATCAGAGAATCATATACAGAAGTAATGAATAAAATTCAAGAATTACAAGAGCTGATGAATAGACAAAAAGTATTACAAATGTAAAAAAATATATGCATAACATATATTTTTTTTATTCATCTCTTACAAGAATCTGATTATTTAATTGTTCTAGTCTTTCTCCAATAGCCCTTCACTCAAGGCATGGATATTTTTTCATAATATCTTCTCAAGTCAGAAATTTTTTTGTCTTCACAATTTCCTTAAATTCTCTATAAATCTGGCATATTTTTTTAAACGTCTCTTCTTTTGCAGGAATTCTTCATCTGTTATCAGCTTCAGCAATTAATAGTAAATCTTCAAAATAATCATGCATCATGAGCCTTCTTGATTTGAGTCCTTTCATTTCTGGAATCAAAAATACTCTCAAATGTTCTTTTATTACAAAAGATATTTTTTTAGAAACAGTATTTTCAAATTTTAGCTTAGAAGATAGTTCATTTCTAAAGATTTCAGCTCCTATTCTTTCATGATCAAAGTAGTGTCCTTCTCCATCTTCTGAAATTGTGTATGTTGGAGCCTTTCCAATATCATGAAGTAAAATAGCCCACAAAAGCATCAATGCTCTTTTCTTTCACATTTTCTCTCTATTAATTATCTTATTCAATTCCTCCACACACATCAGTGTATGAGTCCACACATCTCACTCTAGGTGATATTTATTTCATCAGATAGTTTCAAGGATATCTATTTCTGGAATAATGTGTTTAAAGAAATCTATTTGTTTTAGGTCTTTGAGAGCTTGGATGTTCTGTCTTAATAGTAATATTTTATCTAGTTCTTGTCTGATTCTTTCTATAGGGATATTTTTGAGAAGATGTGAATATTTTTGTAAAGCCTGTAGGGTGCGAATACATTCGCACCCTACTTTAATTTCAGAATTACTCTCTAAAGAGATGTTTTTCCCAAACATCTCTACATACTCTGGTAATGTGAAATTGTATTTATTCTTAAATCTCACAAATCTCAAAATTCTCATCACATCTTCTTCTATTCTCTCACCTGGATCTCACACAAATCTAATAACTCCAGATTCTATATCTAGAATCCCTCATTGTGGATCTATAAATTCTTCACTCTCTAGGTCATAATATATTGCATTACACGTAAAGTCTCTTCTCAAAGAATCCTCTTCAAGTGAGTGAGTAAATTCAACCTCTGCTGGCTTTCTATTATTCACACTTCCAATATCTTTTCTAAACGTTGTCAGTTCAAAAGTCTCTCCTCATTCAGACACAATACAAGTTCCATACTTCTTCCCTACTTCTCACACAATTTTTAACACCTCCTTCATCTCATCAGGAATTGCATCAGTAACAAGATCAATATCTCAGTTTTTTCTGGTGTTTTGAAAGTCTTGTAATGATTGTAGGGTACGATTGCAATCGCACCCTACCTTCTTCTGTTCAATAAAATAATCACGGCAAAAACCTCAAACGATGTAACACTTTTTGTTAATTGTTTGAAGCTTCTCTTGGATGGAGAGTATGTTTTTCAT
>CALDZW010000025.1 GCA_937944175.1 uncultured Candidatus Altimarinota bacterium | reverse complement strand
TAAAAAAATAATTACAATACCAGTAATTATTTTTTTATTGCTCAAATTTGGTAGATTACAACAATTTTGCAAAAACCTTCTCAAAATCAAGAGAGAATATGAAATGGGAAGAAATAGATTATTTTTTGAATATACTTAATTTTACGGAGGATTCTAAAATACTAGATATCTGATGCGGGAATTGAAGATTTCTCTGAGCATTAAAAAATAAATTTCCAGATATTGCAGTAGAGAATTATTCATGAATTGATGTGTCATCTTGATTACTCGAGGAAGCCAAAAAACTTCATCCTGAATTTAGTGATAATTTTTCTCAACTAGATATGTTAGATATTAACTCCCCCCTCCTTACAAGGGAGGGGGTTAGGGGGTGGGATAGTATTTTTTTCGTAGCTTCTTTTCATCACCTATCTTGCTTTGAGGATAGATTACAAGTGCTTAAAAAAGCCAAACAACTATTATTGCCAGGTTGAAAAATATATATGACTAATTGGGCGTTAGACTCTGAACTAAATTATGAAAGATACAAAAAGTCAGTAATACAATCCCCCCTCCTTACAATGAAGGGGGCTAGTGGGTGGGTAAGTACAGATTATAGTATAAAGATTGGTTGATTTGAAAGGTATTATCATTGTTTTGATCTACAAGAACTAGCCTATCTAGCTGAAAAGAATAATTTTACAATTATTGAAAACAGACTATTTGATAATGAAAGAAATATGATTACAATTTTAGAGAAATAATAATGCTCTATTATGTACATTCTCACATCGCCATTTGCAAAAACCTTTGATACAACTTGATTGCTCTACTTTGTACCAAGCTTTTTAGAATGACAAATTACTCTTTGAATAATTATTGAAGTTCCAACAGGGAAGACAACAGAGAATGGAGTAGTGTTAGATATATTTGATAACCTAGAATATTTTTCTAAAAAATATTGAATATTTCTTGAAGAGGAAAAAATAAAATCTATTACGTGAATTGTTACAGAAAGACAGATAATAAATTCAAATAGTATAGAACTGATTCAGTTTATTTCTCAGTATTATTATACACAAATTCATACAGTAGTGAATTTATTTGTGCCTGCTATTGTAAGAAAAAAGATACTTTCTCTTGATGAAAAATTCTTAAAAATTTTAGAAAAAAAGGAAGTGAAACAAGTAGCAACACAAGAAACAAGTTACACTCTCTCAGAGGATCAATACAAAGCTTATAATCAGATTATTCAGAACTTTGATAATAAAAAAAGAATGCAGCTTTTATATGGAGTAACAGGAAGTGGAAAAACTCACATTTATATGAAGCTTATTGAAAAAAATATATCTGAATGAAAACAATCGTTATTATTGATCCCAGAAATTATACTGAATAATCAAATTGCTGATGATTTGAAAAAGTATTTTTGAGAAGAGAATATTATTGTTATTAATTCTTCAGTGACTGATCTAAAAAAATCTCAGTATTTTTGAAATATATATTCTCTATCAGCTAAAATAATTGTAGGAACAAGAAGCTCATTGTTTTATCCATATAACAACTTAGGACTTATTGTTATGGATGAAGAACATGACAAGAGCTATAATTCAGATAAATCACCAAGATATAAAACAAAAGAGGTATTAGGAAAAATGCAAGAATTGAATCCAGATCTTAATATTCTACTTGGATCATGAACGCCGAGCATTGAATGAATGTATAATGCAGTTAAGTGAGATTGGAGTTTGGTGAGTTTATTAGAAAAATATAAAAAATAACTTCTTGAATGAGAAGTTATTTTTTGAGCTGTAAGCTTACTACTGTTTCTATATGATGAGTATGAGGGAACATATCAACTGGAATAACAGTTTCTATAGTATAGTCAGAATTTTCTAAAATATATTCAAGATCACGAGCAAGTGTAGCAGGATTACAGCTTACATAGATTATCTGCTGTGTTTCAAATTTGAGGATGTTTGGTAGTGCCTTAGGGTGCATTCAAGCTCTTGGAGGATCAATAATAAGGAGATCAGCTTTATTTCACTTTGATAAGTATTCTCATAAAAAGTCTTCTACTTTAGCATTTACAAATTCTATGTTTTTGAGTCAGTTTTTTGCAGCATTTTTTTCTCAATCTTTTGAAGCGGAAGTTGAGAGTTCAACTGACACTACTTTTTCAGCTCATGCATGTGCAAAAATCATACCAATTGTTCCTGTTCAACCATAGAGATCAAGGACTGTTCAGAATTTTTCATCAGGACACCCACTAGGGGTATCCCTACTTTCATCTTGTAGGGACACTCCTTGTGGGTGTCCTACATTTGCTAACTCTAAAACTTTGCTATACAACACTTCAGCTCAATAAGAGTTGGTTTGAAAAAAGCTTTGAGGTGAAATTTCAAATGTAAGTCAAAGCAGTTTTTCGTCTATGCTTGTTTTTCAATGAACAAGTTCAAGATCTCAGATACATACATCTGCCTTATTAGTATTATTTGAAAAATATACTGATTTGATAATTGGATATTTTTTTTGTAATTCTCAGAAAAAGTTTTTTAATAACATGAGTTTCTCAGATATATCTCACTCAAACTCATAGTTTGGATTAAAGCTTAAGAGAATCATTACTTCATTAGCAAAGAATGTTCTTCTGATCATGAGATGTCTGAAAAATCCTTGATGAGTTTTTTGGTCATATACAGGAAGTCATAGTGTTTTACAATAATTTTTTATTTCTAGATAGATATCATTTTGAATTTGATCAATTAAGATACATCAATCAACATCTTGAATCTGACTAAAGCTTCACTGTTTATGAAATCACATTTCAAAGTGTTTGAAAACTTCTT
>CALDZW010000024.1 GCA_937944175.1 uncultured Candidatus Altimarinota bacterium | reverse complement strand
ATGTTAAGACCATTTTTAAGACAATTATGGGAATTAGGCATTATACCTCAAGATCTTTCTTTTGTATACACATATGTAACTGTTATTCTTCATTGATTTTTTGTGAGTCTTATTATATTATTGCTATGAGTTTGTATGCATTGGTTCTCAAAAATTAGAGAAAAAAATCAAAATGATGTAAAGAAAGTTACTAAACTATAATGATTTATTGTATGAATTTAGAGAGATACACAGGTCTGACACAAATGATGGTATTTGCTACTACAGATTCTGTGTGAAATCCTTTTACATGCAATGTATATTATAAAATTGATTGAAATAGTAATTTTTACTTTGTCTCTAGAAAAGAAACAGAACATTGATGCAATATTATAAATAATTGAAAAGCTGCCTGGAGCATCATAAATACTCAACAACATCCAGAGAAGGGGCTGGATAAAATATGAATGCAAGTTACTGGTAAAGCTAAAATATTAGAATGAGCAGAAGCTAAAAAACTTTATGAAGAATTATTTGCTGACTGAACATATGAAGATTTACTGAAATCAGATCATCATATATTTCAATGCATTCCTTCTAGAATAAAGATTTGGGATGATGAGTTGTATTGAGATGAGTTGAAGGTAATAGAAGTATATGAAAAGCTTAATATTGACATATTATAATATACGTATATAAATATTTTATATATATACTTTGATAATAAACGTTATTATGTGAGATGAGTGCAAAGGCTGACCAGGATGATGCAATGCGTTAAATTGGACAAACGTAGTAAGAGATAGAATGGTTATAAGAGGTACTCCTGCTGAAAATTGCTTATGACTTGCATGTTCAAGCTTCCGTGATCATGTGCAAACAGTGGCTCTGCCTTTAATTAATAGTAACGAGAGATTATGACAAAGTGGTGTAGCTGATTCAGTAGGAGCTGTTCCACAATGATTGTGATTGAATATTCCAATTAAACTATTGGTTAGGCCAAAGAAATTAAGAAGAGAATTTCATTAGAATGAAATTCTCTTTTTAATTTGATCTCAGATACTCACTATTACTATACAGAGTGTCACAATAATTCACCATGTTGAGAGGGTGAGTGTTTCCATTTTAAGTGTTTCTTTGAAGAATTCTACATTAGTAAAGAGCATTAATAGTGAGACTCAGAATACAGCTCAGATCACAAGAAGTTTATTCTCTAGGAAATTTCTTGAAAACATTGAGTTATCAAATGTTCTCCACATGAAAGAGTTTGTCAGTTGAATACAAACAAGGGCACAGAATGCCACTGTTTGAGCATAGAGTTGACTTCCGGTTTCTTGAAGAAAATAATAATAGAGAATTGATATGATGATTCACATGGTTACTCACCAGCTGGTAAATACTGTAATGAATCTTTTGTTCATAATTTTTGAATGCGTATCTCTTGGTTGTTGATTGATAACATCTTTTTCTGGATCATCAATTCAAAGAGCAAGCGCAGGAAATACATCAGTTCACAGATTAATAACCAGTATCATTACAGCAGTAAGAGGAAGTGGGAGACCAAAGATCATAGCTATAAAGATAAGTGTAAGCTCAGCTACATTACTTGAAAAAAGATAGAGAATAAATTTTTTGAAATTTGAGTAAATGACTCTTCATTCTACAATAGCTTTTACAATAGTATTAAAACTATCATCAGCTAGTACTACATCAGCACTTTCTTTACTTACATCAGTTCAAGCAATTCACATAGCAATTCAGATATCTCATTTTTTGAGAGCTGGAGCATCATTCACTCAATCTCAAGTTACGGCTACTATGTGGTGGTTTTTTTGTAAAGCTGCAACTACTCTTTTTTTATGAACAGGGGCAACACGAGCAAAAAGTACTTCTCTATCTCAATCACTAAAATCAAGGATTTTTTGGAGCTCATCATCACTCTTTTCTTCTACCTTTTCACCAATATAGACTTCTGCTGTTTCTTTGTTTTGAACAATTCACACTTGATGAGCAATTGCAAGAGCCGTTTTTGGAGCATCTCATGTAATAATTATTGTTTTGATTCCTGCTTTTTGAGTATCTGCTATAGTTTCCGCTAACATATCTCTTGGAGGATCAATTTGTCCAACAAGTCATACAAAGATTAAGTCTGATTCAAGTTCATTATCCTTTGCTTCTATTTGATCATCTCATACTTCTTTATATGCAAGAGCCAGAACTCTGAGAGCTTGGTCAGACATGCTATGCATGTTTGTTGTGATATTTTCTTTTTCCTTATCAGTCAGTGGTATTATGTTTCCATCATTTTGTAAAATTCTTGTTGATCTTGATAAGATACTAGCGAGAGCTCATTTAGCTAGAAGCTGTTTGTTTTCTCACATATCATGGATAACACTCATCATTTTTCTCACATCATCAAAAGGGAGCTCTCTTACTCTAGGATATTGTTTTTGCAATAGGGGAACACTATCTTTATCATGAGAAAATTCTTTGAAATCAGGAATATATGAAACAGTTTTGTTCACAAAAGGAATAAAAGCCCCTTCTGTTGGATCTCCGATAACTTCACCATCTCTAATAGAGGCATTAATACAAAGAGCAGAAATTTGGGTAGCTTTTTTGATGAGAGGTTCTGCAATATCACCACTTACTTCTCACTCAAGTCCATATCCTGTACCACTGACCATATTAATTTGATCATTATTCCAGAATTGAGTGATAGTCATTTGATTTTTTGTCAGAGTTCCTGTTTTATCAGAACAAATCACGGTTACTCACCCAAGAGTCTCTACTGAAGAAAGCTTTCTTACAATAGCATTTTGTCAGGCAAGTTTTCTCACAGAAAGTGCTAGGGCAATAGTCATTGTGGCTAAGAGTCCTTCTGGTACAGCAGCAACCGCAACTGATACAGAAAAGAGAAGGGCATCTCCAAAAGGTTGCTTGTATACATATACAGAAACTAACACAAGTATAAGAGAGAGTCAGAGAGCTACCTTTCATACAAACATCCCAATATTATTTAATTCTTTTTCTAAAGGACTGAGTTCTTTTGTAGTGTTGCTCGTTTCATGTGCAATCTTTCAGAAACTTGTTGAAGCTCATGTTGAATGAACTAATGCTATCCCTGTTCAGTATGCAGCTTTTGTTCACATATATACCTGCTTTCATCATGAAAAACTTTTGATATCTATTTCATTATCTGTTTGTATATTTTTAATTATCTCATCTTGTTCATCTATTGATATTTTTTGTTTCCCAACAGGAACAGATTCTCAAGTAAGAGCTGCTTCCTCTATTTTGAGACTATTGGATTCAAGAATCAAGGCATCCGCAGGAACTTTGATTCAAGCTTCGATATATAAGATGTCCCCTGGAACAATTTCTTCACTTGCAATTTGTTGTTTTTTCCCATCTCTAATGACTGTTGAGTGAGGACTGAGCATAGATTTAAGAGCAGCTAATGCTTTATCAGCTTTAAACTCTTGGATAAAACCAATAATAGCATTAATAATAACCACAGAAAATATAATGGCTGAATCTACATAAGCTCAATGCAGGAGAGCAATAAAACAAGCAACCAATAATATGTATACCATCATATCATGAAACTGCCTCAGTATTTTTAGGTATATTGGGTCAGTTTTTGCCTCTGGAAGTTTGTTAAGACCATATTTTTTATGTTTACTTTTTATTTCACTACTTTGTAGTCATGTGTATTCTTTCATACTGCTAATAATAATTACTAAAATATTGTATAAATAGTAACACATCTATTGTATTTCTATGAGGTATTTACTTAAAAAAGTCATCTATTTAGATAGACAATAGACCCTATTATTGTTTAGTAATTACAATATTTATAAAATAGTGATATAGTTTAGACTTTTTATGTTTATTTTTTATACTAGGACTATATAATTACTGAGATAAAAGTATTGATGAAGAAGGAGAAAATTGAGAATACATTCTTTGACTTTCTTGCTCTACTTTTAAGTTTTGTCCTCAATATTTTTAGAAGTATGAAAAATATTTTTACACTTCAAAGAATTGAAAAAAATACATTCTTTAATTTCTTAGATTTTTTATTTCGAAGTTGGCCTCAATATTTTTGGAGAAAACCAACCGCTTATAAGGTTACAAGCTTTGTATGAGATGTATTGTATAAAATCTTTCCAAATCAAAAAAAGAAGAACACAAAGAAGTAATATACTCCCTATGATCTCTATATAGATGAATCTACAATGGACAGTTAAAAAAACGAAGGCATATACTCTTATTGAAACCATGATAGGAGTACTTATCTTTTCAATTATTATTATTGGTGGCTTTCAAGCATATAATTGAGTCCTTATTTGAAAAATTAAGCTTATCAAAGGAACTGACATACAAAAAGAAGCATTTTATTTTTCAGAGAAATTTTTTGAAGAAATAAAAAGGGGAGGAACTATTGATTATGAAGAATACTTCAATAGAA
>CALDZW010000023.1 GCA_937944175.1 uncultured Candidatus Altimarinota bacterium | reverse complement strand
CTTATTGTGGAAAAATTGAAAAATCAGATGGCCAAATCGATTTTATAAACCAAACAGCACAGGAAATCTATAATACTTATAGAGCGTATACTTTGTGGCCATGAATTTATACTATCTTCAATACTAATAAACTGAGTATTGAAGAATGTTATGTAAAAGAACATGATTTGGAATATGATTCAGAATTCTCTCCATGAGATGTTGTTGAATTTGAACAGGATTGAAAGAATGAAATTGGAGTACTTTGTAAAAAAAATGCCATCATTTTGACAAAAGTAAAACTTGCCTGAAAAAGGAGTATGGATATACTCAGCTTTACAAATGGGAACAAAGATTTTTTAGACTATAATTTTATATAGGTTGTATGTTTAATATTGCAATTAATACATTTAGAGAAATAGTAAGGAATAGATTTTTGTATCTCATTCTATTTTTTGCTGCAATTTTTATTTTTTTCTCAATTCTTCTATGAAAGCTTACTATAGGAGATGATCAAAAAGTAATAGTTGATTTTTGACTGGCAATGATTGAAATTTTTGGATTGGTATGAGTTTTATTTGTGTGAAGTCAATTATTATTTAAAGAAGTAGAATGAAAAACAATATTTTTGATTTTATCAAAGCCAATTAGGAGGTATGAATTTATCTTATGAAAGTTTATTTGATTTACTTGAACAATACTTCTTATTACTTTTCTCCAATCACTGCTATTTATTACGGTGTTGTTTCTTAAATGAATCTCCATAGATTATCTAATAGTATGGTCACTTGTGTTTACTTTTTTTAAATTAGAAATCTTACTAGCTCTTGTTTTTTTTCTTTCAACTTTTATGTCAAATATACTGACTATATTAGTAGCATTAATGGTTTATTTTCTTAGTCATAATTTTTCATTACTACTTGATATTGCAAATAGAACAAAGAATGAAGTAATTATTTATTTTACTCAATGACTTCAACTATTGTTTCCTCCATTTGAAGCACTAAATACTAAAGATGTAATTTGAAGCTTCTCTAATTTTTCTTTTAATTTTTTTGTATTTAATACATTTTACTCAGTAGTGTATTTTTGATTTATCTTATTTTTTACAGTGATTATCTTTTCAAAGAAAAAGTTTGAGAACTAGTATAGAAAATATATTTAATTACTGTAGATAAAATTCTTAATGAAAATTTCCAAACAAGAACTTATTGCAAAGTGTGAACAATTCTGAGTATCAAAAAAAAATATTTATCTAGTTATCAGGTCAGCATTAGAAATTACTGAAGAAGAGTTTTTTCTTGAAGAATACTTTAACCTCACAGAAGAAAAGTATTGATGAATAGTTGATGACTTAAAAAGAATTAATTTTTGATATCCAATTGAATATGTTGTTAATTCTGCACAGTTTTATTGATATGATTTTTATGTTGACTCATGATGCCTTATTCCAAGAGACGATACTGAACTTATGGTTGATCTAATCTTAGAGAGATTTAAAGGATACTCCTGATGAGAGAGTGTTTATATTGATGTGTGAACATGAAGTTGAGCAATAGCATTGTCTATTTTACTTCAAAATCAAGAACAAGGTATTGAAAATCCTCAATCAACTATTTTAATTGAAATATCAGATGTTGCATTAGCTGTTGCAGAAAGAAATATTATTAACTATAAACTCTGCTCAGAAGTGGTCCTACGAAAATGAGATCTTCTGTGTGATTATATTGATCATACAGATGACTCATTAGATAGGACAGATACTCTTTTTATTACTGCTAACTTGCCATATATTAAGTGAAATGATACTAAAAATATGGATGAAGAGGTGTACACTTATGAGCCTGAAATAGCTCTTTATTGATGAAATAATACTGGTTTTGAGTTGTATGAAAAATTGATAATGCAATTACAGACAATCATTACAAAGTATTGAATAAAAGACATATTGTTCTTTATAGAGATAGGTTTTGATCAAGAAGAATATGCCACATCTTTTTTTACTAAAAAGAATATAGAGTATTGTTTGCACAAAGATACGCACTGAATTGTAAGATGTGTCTCATGACATATAAAAAAATAGAAATAGTATCTACTATTTCTATTTTTTCTCGACTCATTTGTTGAGAGTTTTTTGATATTGACTCAATTCATCAAATTTTTTTTTATCGGCAAGGTATGCTTGACGTGGCCAAGTTGTTGGGTTGTGTAAAGCATATCGAGGTCATTGTTTTGCAAGAAGATCTTTTATATCAGAAACATTTGTTTCTGACAAGTCTCTATAACTGATAATTCCTCAGTTATTGAGTATTGATTCAATCTTAGGTCAAATTCATTCAATAATTTTTAAATCATCTTTTTGTCATTTTCTCATTCTTTTTGCTACATTTAGCATAGTGGTATCACCAGTATTTTCTATGTGTATGTAGGTAGAGTTGTCTGTAATATTATATTGTTCCTCTATCTTTGCTTCTTTTCTTTCATTGACAATGAGTATATTCTCTACTTCTACTTTAGTCTCATGTGATTCTGGTCAGTAATCAAAATCATCATCATGAATCAGTTGTATTTGTTTGCTATCATTTGATTGTATTTGAGGTCTTTCTTCTTCATCTTTTGAATTGTATCAATGAATTGATTGTTTTTGTGAAGTTGAGTTATTATGGTTTTCTTCTATTTCAGGAATGAAGTTGAATCATTGTTGTGTAGATCAATTATGTCAATTATTGAAATGCGTATTATTACTTGTTCATTTACTTGTAAGGAGCTTTCAAAACAATACTCATAAAACAAAGAGTCATGCAAGAATAATAAGAACAATAGAATCTTCTCTAGAAAATCAGAAATTCCAAGAACTTAATAGATTTTCTTCTCAAAATTGAATGTACTTCCATCAGAGTATGTACCATACAGCAGATATAAGAAAAAGAAAAATGATTGCTATTATTTTCATAATATATACTATTAGTTATAAAAAATATTAAAGAATCACAATAAAAATATTATATGTATTATATTATATAATGTCAATACTTTTCTATGACTTTATTTTCATTGCTAAAAGACCTTTTATCACCTAAAATATGCTACTGATGTAAGAAAAAATGAAAATTTTTGTGTGATGATTGTTATTCTCAATGTAACAACTACGAATGATTCTGTTATGTATGCAAAAAAAAATCAGGTTTTTTTGCTATTCATAAGAAATGCTTGATTGATAATAAGCTATACCAATGAAAGAATTTTAATAATGCAAAGCTGTATATGGATAGATGTATTGTTTTGACACAGTATTCTCATCCATATATAAAGAAGCTCATTACTCACTTCAAATTTAGATGAAAAAAAGATATCTGAGTTGAACTCTCTCAAAAAGTATCAGTATTAGTAAGAGAGTACATTAGAGATAATAATATTCAAGAGTCTGACATCATTATCCTTCCAGTTCCTCTTCACTGGACAAGAAAGTTAATGAGAGGTTTTAATCAAAGTGAGATTTTAGCAAAAAGAGTTTGACAATTAATAAATATTAATTATATAGATAATATTCTTGAGAGAAAAATATATACAAAACAGCAATCAAAACTTTCTCAAGAACAACGTCTTTCAAATCTTTCAAATGTTTTTTCTATTAAACAAAAGAAGAAACACATGATTGATAAGAAAACAGTAATTCTCATTGATGATGTTATCTCCTCAGGAACGACTCTCAATGAAATTGCAAAACTCCTCAAAATGACATGATCACATCAAGTCATTGGAGTCACTTTAGCTAGTAATTAAATGTTTATGAATCCAGAAAAAAAACACAATGGATTAGATTGAGTAAATAGATGACCACAAATTTGAACAGATCAATGAGTTTGTAGTAATATTTTAGCAATATGTAATGCATCATGAGCATGTAGGAAGTGTTGATCTGCTCCATGTGAGGACTGGTGTGGTGTTAAGGATTATATGTAGTATTGTACAAAAAAATAAACCAAATATTTTGGTTTATTTTTTTCATTTATTAACTATAATGATTTGTATTAATTTCTCAACTATAATAGATGTCAGATTTCATAGAAGTATACTGAGCAAATACACATAATCTGAAGAATGTAGATGTGAAAATTCCAAAAAATAAAATGACCGTTATTACTGGAGTTTCTTGATCTTGAAAATCTTCTCTCGCTTTTAATACTATCTATAATGTTGGACAGCAAAAATATTTAGAGAGCTTGTCGAGTTACGCGCGTATGTTCATTGGTTGAATGAAAGAAGAGGCTCTTGTTGATGAGATAAAGTGACTCTCTCCTACTATTTCAATTGATCAAAAAACGACAAGTAAAAATCCGCGTTCTACAGTGGGAACCATTACTGAAATTTATGATTATTATAAACTTCTGTTTTTGAACATATGATTGAGAAGATGTGTTAAGTGTGATACAATTGTGAAAAAAGATACACTTCAAGATATTATTGATCATATCTGATCAAGAGAAAAAGGAGAAAAATTCATGATTGAGTCTCCAATACATATTGAGACTCTTAATAATAAAGATCCAATTTTTTCTCTTGAAGAAGTCAAAAAAAAGGTATTAGAATTATGATTTATTCGTTTTAGTGTTGATGGAGTACTCTTGACTATCAATGATAATTTTGAAGATGTCTCAAAAAAACAAAAATTTGTTTTTGAAAATATACGTATCGTTGTAGACAGATTAGTAGTTGATATATATGATGATGAGATAAGTAATCAGACAAAAAGGCTTAAAGATTCTTTAATTCTTGCATTAAAAATATGAAAATGACAACTCAATATTGTATTGATATGAAATGAAGAGTCTGAGAAAAAGAGTTTTTCTAATGTATTTATCTGTTCAAAATGTAATCATATTCCTGAAGAGCTTACTATTTCAAGCTTTTCATTCAATTCACATAGTTGAGCCTGCCAAGAATGTCATTGACTTGGTGTCAAAAAGACATTTCTAGAAGAGAAAATTATTAATCCTCACCTTACCCTTCTTGAATGAGCGGTGATTGCTCCATGATTTTGATGAGATTACTTCTTTGCATTACTAAAAGAATTATCACTTTCATATAAAATAGAACTAAATACTAATTTTTGACTACTTCCGAAGAAACAAAAAAATCTTATTCTCAATTGAACAGGGAGCAAATCGTATACTGTAAAATTCACAAATGAGTATTGAGAAAAAAAGACATACAATTCTCGTTTTGAATGAGTATTAAAAACACTTGAAAGAAGATATTTTGACTGATGAGCAGAAAAATGACATTATGACGACTATATTGTAGATATGGATTGTCCACTTTGTGATTGATATAGA
>CALDZW010000022.1 GCA_937944175.1 uncultured Candidatus Altimarinota bacterium | reverse complement strand
ATAGTGGTAATTCAGAGATTATATTTTCTGGCTCTTTTAACGAGTCAGAAGAGGAATTTAGCAGAATCATCATGCTGCATGATATTCCAGGCTTCATCTACTACGAGGATTCTTTTTCTGTTACTTGAACGTACTTTATTCCATATGTAGTTGAGTATTACGTACATAGCTGTTGGTCTGAGGGCATCATTGAGATCTCTCACAGAAAATACTTGTAGTCATTCTGACAAATCAATATTGGTTGGTTTTGAGAATATACCACTAAATATTCCAGAAGTATATTTTTCTATTCTGGTAACAAGAGAATTTGCTCAATCCATAGTTTCGAGGACGTCTTGGAGATCAGACATTACGGGCATATCTTTTCCATCAGCATCATCATTTTCAAGCGTGATTCATTTCAGGCTATATACTGATATGATAGCTTTTTCCATTATTGAATTTTCTTCTGCTGTAAGCTTACCAAGCATGAGACTCATCAGTCAGAGAAGATTGATAATAGCTGTTCTAAGAAGGTCTCATGGTTGTTCTTCTTTGTCTTTCATTCCAAGGGGAAGATCAAACGGATTAATCCTTTGATTTGAATTAAGTGAAACATCTAAGTATCATCATCATACTTGATTGATAAGAGATTTGTACTCATTTTCAGGATCTATCACTATCACATCAGTTCAAACCATAAGGCTTCTGAGGATTTCAAGCTTTACTCAAAAAGACTTTCATCAACCAGATTTTGCAAACACACACATATTAGCATTCTCTGATTTGAATCTATCAAAAAGTATGAGAGAATTATTATGAGTATTTACTCAATAGAGAATACCATCATCATGAGAAAGAGTGGAGCTTGAGAATGGGAACGTAGTTGAAAGTCATCAAGTTGAAATATTTCTGTAGACTCAAAGCTCATCTTTACAAAAAGGACCAGTAGAGACAAATCATTGTTCAGCTCGTAAATATCATGGTTTTTGTAATACATTACGTCATGCAAGTATTGTTTCTATATCACGTCATATTTTATCAAGTTGTTCATCACTTCAACCATAGATAGTTATATAGAGACCAAAATGAAAATATTTTTCTTCTCATCTTGTGAGCTTATGACGGAGTTCTTCTACATCTTGAATTTGTGCCGTAATTGCAGGATCATTTACCAATCATTTTTCTGCATTTATAGAACGTTCTGAGTTCAATTGAACGAGCCTTTTCTTTAGATATTTTTGAATAAAAGCTGATTCTACAGGATAAACAAAGAGACTCATATCAAATTTAACATCCCAATTAATTATAGGACTCAACCAGTTTCATTCTAAAAAACTAGGGTAAGCATACACAAAAAAAGTTTTTGCTTGAGTGTTATTTATAGTAATTTTATTTGATTGGACCCTCATAAATGCAGGACTCACTAAATCTTTCACATACGCTAGTGCAGACTTGTATTCTTTTTCTGATTCAGCAATTTCAGCATTTTCTTTCTTTTCTTCAGCTTTGCTTGTCTTTTTTGAAGACTTTTTTTTAACTACAGGTGCCTTTATTTCATATCAAAATGTGTCACCAGTATAGCGTTTTTGAATAAGATCAGAGAGAAGTTCAGTGTTAGCCACAGGTGTCTGAAAGGTTAAAGGTAATAAAAATATCTAAGTAATCATAGAGAATTTTAATAAAAAAAAGAGAAAATTACAATTATTCTCACTTTTTTAACTTGAAAGTTACTACATTAGTATGTATAAATATGTTTACCACTTCCATTCTGTGATCATATCAGGGGAAATTTCTAGAGAGATGTCATTCTCCGGATGATAATCTTCAGATTTGTATTGTACTGTACAGAGGGTAATATCATCATATTGTGCATGTTTGTATCACATAAAGCGTGATTGCTCAATGGTAAGGTGGTTAAAAATTCATCGAGCAGATTTATATTTTTTTCCTTCAACGTTAGGAGCTGATTCAATAGCTGCTTGAAGTCTATCTTCACCATACATCTCTTCTGAACCATCTTTGCTTGGTCTATTAATTGCTTCAGTTATTCCATCACTGTAGAGTACTAATACATCTTCTGGTTCAAATTGAATCTGTTGTTCTTTTACTAGCTTATGAATGTTCTTTATCATCCCAAGTGCTACTCATCATGATTTTACCCTGAAACATTTTCAAAGACGTTGTTTGTATATCATGAGATATTCATGCCCAGCTCATGTCATAAAAAGAGTTTTGTTTTTTTCATTCCACCTTACAAGAAGGAGACTCATAAGAAGGTTGGCTTTCACTCTAGGCTTAAGAACTTCATTGGTATTAGCAAGTATTTGAGCTCCTGATACAAACAGTTTTGCAAAACCACTCATAAGGGCATTTACCATAATCATGATAAATCAAGCTCACACTCAATGTCCTGTTGCATCTCATACATAGATATAGTAATTATCTCACTGTTGCATAATATCATATGAGTCTCACCCGATTTCTCAAGCAGGGCGAGATTTAGCAACTACCTCAAGAGATGGTATCGTAATAAGCTTTTTAGAAAGCATTTTTCATTGAATTTCTTTCCCAATTTCAACTTCTCATTTTATTTCTTTTCCATGCATAAATTCATCTTTGATGTTCTTGAGGGTGTTAAGAGTTTTTCAAAAAAATTCCATAATATAATTCACATTTGGGTTTTGACTTTTTTTCAATTCAATTTCTTTTCATTTAAGATCACCAACATAAAATTTTTGTATTAGTAGCTTCATTTCTCAAATGGGATCAGAGTAGAGTTTTTTTATATAGAGCTGGATAATTAGAAATTCAATAAGAAACAGCCCACAAATAATGTAATCTTTATTTTTTAAATCAGAACTAAATAATTTTTCTCCATACAAAAAGTATCATCAAATATTGATTCATACAAGCATGAAAAATGGAATAATTGGACTGAGTTTAAAAAAAAGCTTCATACATATAAGAAAACGAATAATTTACTGCATTTATAGTATCATATATTATTTTTTTTTTCAACAATAGGGGAGTTTTTAACATTAATTTCTAACTTTGTTTGAAAAAGAGCTTTTATAAGCTATAATTTGTGAACAAAATGAAATGAATAAATACATGTATTTGGCTTTCAGATAGTTAAATATTTGTATACATTACTTGAACATTATAGATAACTAATTTAACAAAAAATTTATATGGTTGATAGCACTATTACTACTATTGATATTTGAAGCTCTAAAATAAGAACAATTATTTGAAGCTTTAAATGAGAAGATCAAGATAAATTTGTGGTGCTTTGAGTATGAGTTGCAAATTCAACAGCAATAAGAAAAGGAAATATTCTTGATATGGAAGAGTTTAAGAATAATCTTGATAAATCATTAGAAGAAGCAGAAAAAATGGCATGAGAACAGGTATCACATGTGTATGTTTCTTTTAATTCATCATCATTTGAGGTCATTTCAAGTAGGGGAGTTATAGCTATATCTTGAGAAGAAATTACTCAAGATGATGTGGATAGAGTTCTCGATATGGCACGTGGATGAGTGGACTTTCCAAATAGAGAGATACTTAAGGTAATTCCAGAGTCCTTTAGTGTAGATATAGAAGATGGTGTGAAGAATCCTGTAGGAATGTCAGCAAGAAAACTTGAAGTAGTAGCAAATATTTTTTCAGTAAATACTAATGTTTTAAATAATATTAAAAGAGCAGTAAGTGATGTTTGAATTGAAGTACTTGATGTGTATCCAAATCTTATATCATCAGCTGAATGAGTGCTTGATAGAAGACAAAAAGAATTATGAGTAGTGTGTGTTGATATAGGAGCTTCTACAACATGAGTAACTATTTATGAAGAAGGGGTGTTAAAATATTCAGCTGTTATACCACTTGGTTGAGATAACGTAACAAATGATATTGCTCTTGGTCTGAGGACATCAACACTTGTTGCTGAGAAGCTAAAGATTGAGCATGCTATGGTTAATACAGATGAGAAAGAGGCCCCTGAAAGAGATCTTGATCTATCAAAACTAAATATAGGAGAAACATGAAAAGTGTCACTTCTCTATTTATCTCAAATTGCAACAGCACGTTATGAAGAAATTTTTTATTTTGTACGAGAAGAACTTAAAAAAATTGGGAAAGATTGAATGCTTCCAGAAGGAGCCGTATTTGTGGGATGATGAATTAAAACAAAACAATTTCTTGATTCAGCAAAGCAAAATCTAAAGCTCCCATGCTTTGTGGGTACTCCAATAATAGATGATGAATTATCAGATACGTTTATAAATGATCCAGTTTGTGCTGCTGTTATAGGAACAATGATGATGTGAAATAAATATAATATTGATATGCCTTCATTTAGTGTTAATATTTGAAGCCTATTTACATCGATAATGAAAGTTTTGAAAAAACTCTTACCTTAAATACAGCATTTTAGAGAACACAACTATATAATTTACTAATAACAATTTTACAATGACTAGAGATGATAGATTAAAAAATTTACTTTCAGGAAAAAAGCCAGTAATGAATTCTTGACCACAAGAGGTAGACATTTCAGGTTCTATTTCACCAATAGCAAAAATTAAAGTTATATGAGTTGGATGAGGAGGATTAAATTCTGTAAACAGAATGATTGAAGGGGGACTTGAATGAGTTGAGTTCATTGCTATGAATACTGATTCTCAAGCACTTTTTAGCTCTTTAGCTGAGAAGAAACTAAATATATGAAAAATTGTAACAGCAGGACTTGGTGCATGAAGTGATCCGGAAATCTGAAAAAAAGCTGCAGAAGAATCAAGTGAAGAGATTAAGACAGCATTAGAGTGAGCTGATATGGTTTTCATTACTTGTGGTTTATGAGGATGAACAGGTACTTGAGCAGCTCCTGTTATTGCATCAATTGCAAAAGAATTATGAGCATTGACTGTATGAATAGTAACAAAACCATTTTCATTTGAATGACAGAACAGAATGGCAAAATCTCTTGATGGTTACGATAATCTTAGAGATAAAGTAGATACTCTTATTACTATACCAAATGATAGAATTCTTTCTATTATTGATAAAAAAACACCACTATTAGATGCTTTTGGAATTGTTGATGAAGTATTGAATCAATGAGTTCAGGGGGTTTCAGATCTTATTACACAAGCTGGGTTGATAAATGTGGATTTCGCCGATGTGAAGTCAGTTATGAATGATGCATGATCTGCTTTGATGTGAATATGATATGGTTCATGAGAAAATAGAGCAACAGAAGCAGCACGTTCAGCTATTGATTCTCCGCTACTAGAATTATCAATAGGATGAGCTCAGGGAGTATTATTTAATATTACATGAGGAACAGACCTAAGTATGTTTGAGGTTGATGAAGCTGCTAAAATCATTACTGAATCAGTTGATCCAAATGCAAATATTATCTTTGGTGCTACTATTAGAGAAGATTATGAATGAGAAATTAAAATTACTGTAGTGGCTGCTTGATTTGATGAGGCATCAAATAAAAAATATGCTGAAGAACCATCTCATGCATGATTAAAAGTAAACCCCTTTGGTAGAAAGCAAGTAAGTGATTCAAGAATCGCTTCAACTCCTGTAACTCCTATTCCAACGTCAACTCCTCAAATAAATAATTCTCAAATAAATACTTCAGCACCTGTGAATTCAATTTCATCTGCACCAGTTAAAAGACAATGAATAACTCCATCTCAGGATGATTTGGATGTACCAACATTTTTAAGAAAGAAGATGTAATAGGCTCAGAGCAATAAAAATACTAACAGGAGGTTAGTATTTTTTTTTGCCATGTAGAGAATATAAAAAAGTGAGGAAAACTATTCCTCACTTTTTTACATTTAAAAATGTTTACGAATTAGTTAACCACATCTTTTTAGTTAACTGCATCTTTCATTGTATCTGCATCAGCATCAATCATATCAGCTCCTGCATCAGCAGCAGCGTCAGCAGCATCTCATACAGTATCTACAACAGCAGCTCCTGCATTAGTAGCAGCATCAACCATATCAGCTCCTGCATCAGCAGCAGCATCACCAGTATCAACAGCAGTATCAACAATAGCAGCTCCTGCATTAGCAGCAGCGTCAGCAGCATCAGCAGCAACATTAGCTGCAGCAGCTCCTGCATCACTAGCAGTGTCTGCAACAGCAGCCCCTACATCAACAGCAGTATCTACAACAACAGCTCCTGCATCAACAGCAGTGTCAGCTACAGATCATGCAGCATCCGTAGCAACATCAGCAGCATCACTTGCTACATCTCAAACTGTTTCTACAGCACTTCCTGCAGCTTCTCATACATTCTTTACTCCTTCAGTTACTTTTTCTCCGCATGAAGCAAGAGTAATAAGTGAAAGAAGTAAACTAACAAGTATAAATTTTTTCATAAGATATGATCAAATTATATATTAAAAAATTCTTATAAGAGGAATATTATTTCTTCTTTAAAGTGGCTGTATTATAATATAAAAAATTAATTTTCAACATTTTTTTAACATTAGCATGGTGTACTTACTACATTTTATAGGTATAATATAATATATAATGCTTGTTTATGTAGGAATGTCCAGAAGGTTTTTATTATACTGTTCCTTTTGGCTAGCTATAAGTTAAATAAGCCTTTTGATATTCGTAAAAATTATTTTGTATTTTATTTTTTTTCTCTATTATTATATGTAGGTAACTTACTAAAATTATCAAAAAATTATGAGAAATAGAACAAAACCATGAATAAAAAACATAAAGGATTACATGGTGCCAATAGGAATTTTTTTACTGATATTCTTACTGATATATGTAGCATTTTCATGATGAGGAGATAATGAACCTTCTTCAAGTGTGTGAAGCAATGGGATAGAATCAATGTGAATAAATGATTTATCACTTGAAGTTTCTGATTGAACAGAAGCAATTATTGTGAATACGAAAGATAAAAAACGTGACGTAGTAGAATGAGAAAATCTATCACCATGAGAACTACTGAAGGTTACAAAGGGAAGTGTAGGATTTTCAATAGATGATATAGCTCACTTCAATTTGGATAAAAATTGAGAATTGGAATATGGAAAAGATTCTAAAATGAAATTAGAGTCATCATCTCTTTGGGTTACATCTGAAAGTGATATTGAAGTAGATTCAAGGTATCTATCAGCAAAATTATGACCAAATAGTATTGCTAATATTGAACAGAATGAAGTTTCAAGTACTCTCTATCTTGTTTCATGATCCGCAGAAGTAAAAAATTTATCATGACAGGAGACATTTTTAGCTCCTTGAAAAAAAATCCAAGTACTTCGTCAACAGGCTTCAGAAGATGAACTTGATATGTCTTCTCTTAAGTGAGACTTTGATGATTATTTTAAAATAAGTGATTGGTATCTAAAAAATAAGACATCTAGTGAAAACTTATTATGATCAATGATTCCTAGTGAAGGAGAATCAAACTCTGAATCAGGATCAGGGAATATTGATTGAGAAGGTAGTCTAATTGGTAATGAAAATACAGAGAATATTAATGAAGCTAGTGACCAGGGAAGTAGTGTATGATTACTGAGTTTTGAAAATATATATGATGAATGAAGTGTTGATTCACCAACAACAACTATAAATGGAAGTTTTTCAGACGATAGAGTACGCTCTATTTTTATAAATTGATTACAAGCTACAATTAATCCAACAACTCAGACATTCTCTGTTCCATGAGTTGATACAAGTAAAAGTTTAAATGATATTGTAATTAAAGTTTTAGATGGAGATGATAATATTATAGGAAAACATTTGTACACTATCTATTATAGTGCAGGATCTAAGACTACTTCTCAAGACTCATCTACTCCTAGTGCTTTTTCAAAAATTAATACTGAGTCATACCCAGTAAATGCATCAGATTTTATTATTTCAACTCCTTCAATAAAGAATGGGAAAACATATGTTGATCAAAATACATTCTATTGAACAGTAAAAAATCCAAATGTTGCAGCTGTGTATATCAATGGGCATAAACTCACAACATATAATTGAAGGACATTCAGGTATCATGCATACAAGAGGTTTAAAACTTTAGGAGAATGAGTAAACAACTATGAAATTAAATATGTATGAAAAGATGGTTCAGTAATCTTAAAAAAGTATATTAGTTTTGAAAAAGTAAGCACAAAACAAACTGCTGTAGCTCCAGTGGTTAAGCCATCTGCTATAGCTGCAAAACCAGCTCCACAGCCAGTAGCTCAACCAGCTGTAGTTAATAAACCAGCTCTTGTTAGTACAGAAGCAAATCCTCAATAATTATTACATATAGTTACAATCTACAAGACTATGGAAACATGGTCTTTTAGTATTTAAAAGAGATTATAGGTGTAATTATGGGAAAAAGTATTGTGATACTTTCTTAGACAAATTAGTGTCTACTAAATGCTGATTAAGACTAGAGAGTAAGTTTGTATGATGTATAAAATACCACCGATTATTGAATTTCTCTTTAAGCCTTATGAATATAATCTGGACTATCATCTGTAATAGAAAACATGCAAAAAAATAAACTCATATTTTGAGTTTATTTTTTACTTTGAATGTAGAGATTATTTTTTTAATGCATCTCTAATTTCTTCAAGAAGTTTGATATCTGCTGGAGTTTCAGCTGGTTTTTCTTCTTCCTTTTTTTGCATTTTAGTAACTTGTCTTACAAGTATAAATACAACAAACCCAAGCATAATGAATCCTAGAAGGTCATTAATAAATGTACCATATCTAATTGCAGCAGCACCTGCTTCATCTAGAGCAGCAATTGATGCATATTCTTTTCCATCAAGAGCCCAGAATAGGTTTGAGAAATCAACATCAGCCATAAGTTTACCAATTGGAGGCATAACAATATTCTCTACTAAAGACTTAACTACTGAAGCAAATGCAGCACCAAAGATAAATCAAACTGCCATATCAACTACATTTCCTTTCATTAGGAAAGCTTTAAAATCTTGTAACATAGTATGTACCTAAATTATAATATAAAGTATGTGAATATTAGGGTATTTTATGCTAAATTCAATAGTTTTTTTAAAAAAAACTATTGCACTAATAAATAATTTATGTGTTATATATGTAATGTAATATTATTAGTAAGTTTTATGCGATTATTTTCTAGACTTTAGTAGTAAAAAATATATTATAATAATAGATTTTTTATGTATTTATATTTTTTCAAAAATTATTACTATGAAAAATTTTTATGACTTTCAAGCAGAGCTTCCAAGTGGAAAGATAATTAAAATGGAACAGTTTAAGTGAAAAGTAATTCTTATTGCAAATACTGCTAGCAGATGTGGTCTAGCATATCAATATAAGTGATTACAGCATCTTCATGAAGTATACGGTGATAAAGGTTTAGTGGTTCTTGCCTTTCCATGTAACCAGTTTGCTGAACAAGAACCACTTATTTGAGAGGATATCAAAGAGCAGTGTCTTATTAATTATTGAGTAAAATTTACAGTATTTGATAAAATAGATGTAAATGGAGATGATGAGCACCCAATCTTTACATATTTAAAAAGAAATAGTAATAATATTTTTGGAAAGAAAATTAAATGGAATTTTACAAAATTCTTAATATCAAAAGATGGAGAAAAAATTCAACGTTTTGCTCCAGTAACAAAACCAGAAAGATTAGAGGGAGAGATACAAGCTATGCTTGGCATATAAAAAAATAGATATAGTAATTACGTTACTATCAACCACTTTTCAAAAAGGTGGTATTTTTCTGAAAAAGAAAATATACTTTTTCTCGACAGGATGCCAAAAATAGATATAATAAATGATAAGAAAAATACTTACTGACAGGGAAAAATGATTAACAAAAACATT
>CALDZW010000021.1 GCA_937944175.1 uncultured Candidatus Altimarinota bacterium | reverse complement strand
CTCTCATTTCTCAGTATAGGAAATGTTCAAGCAAATGATTTAATATTTTTATGAGATGAAGATGCTAGTTGGTTCTCTGATGATGACAAAAAAAAGATACAAAATTCCATTCATTCTATACAAAAAGAACATGGCCTAAATATGGACATAGTTATACTCTGACCAAATGATGAAAAAGGATGTTATAGACAAACAAGTATAGACATGTGTGTGAAAGAAAATTATTTCTTAGCATCAGATCTCATTGTGGTTATCAAAATGAAATCTGCTCAATCTAGTAGATGAGATATTAGAAGTCTTATCAAGGATGATATTAAAACTATTGTTTCTACATCTGATCTCAAATATATTCAAGATAGTATTACTTCTTATTTTAAGAGAAATGACTTCAAGGGAGGCATTACTACATACAATAACAAACTAAGTAATGAAATTACTTCTATATGCAAGTGAATAAACAGATGAAGAGATTGTAATATTTTTACACTGGCAGATTGATATACAGAATTTCAAAATACTAAAATTATCAAAAAATACTCTCTCATTGCGCTCTGAATATTTTTACTGATCTTATTATATATAACAGTCAGGTACTACTATCTCCATGAGGTAAGAAAACTGTTAGAAGATATTCACTATAGAGAATCTACCCTTGATGAGAAAAAACTTTTTCCAGAAAGTAAAAAAACATACAAAAAATGGTATAAAAAAGTCAGAAAAAGAGTGGAAAAATATCTAGCAGATAGTTCAAAAGGAATCAACAAGTCAAAAGCTGTATTAGAAAAAAATCAATCAGAATTACAAACAATAGATGAAGAACTTCTCCAAGAACAAGTAAATTATTCCTCTCAAAGACAAATTGCAGATGAAATTGAGGACCTGAAAAAGATTAATTTATAAAAAGACATAATGAATACAAAAATAGATACACAAGTATTAGATACAAAAGTCTTTGAAGCTGAAAAAATTTATACAATTTTAAGCAAAAGAATAGTAGAGTTTGGAAAACACACTCACAACACTTTTTCCAGTCAACACCTGATCAAAGAATATATTCTTCAACAAGATAAAATTCTTGAACTCCTTGTGAGTTACAAAAAATCAATCAAGTCAGAATACAATAAGCATAAAAACTCACAAACTCTAGAAGAATATGCAAGTGTGCTATTACTTCAAGAAAAAAGAGTTGTTCACTTAATTAATGATTTCACATCATTATCCATGCAAACAAAAGCTCTCTCCAAGTGAGTAATATCAGGAAAAGATGAAGAACAAATTGAAATAATCTTTAAGAACAATTCAGTCATTGAAGAAATAAAAAACAAACTTAAAAAAACACAGTCACTCATATCTTTAAATAGATCATTCAAATCACAATACGCAATAGATATTACCTTAGATGATGAGTTTGAGGCAAGCATTGAAACATGAGAATATCTCAAAGTAATAAGAGATCATCATAGAGTCCTTTCTCAGATTAACAATATTTATAATAATATTTCTAAGTATGAAACAGTGTATAAAGATCTTTATAAAAAATGTCTCGCTAAAGACAAAGATTTTTATGAAGAAATTCTCACAAAAGATTATTTCACAACTGTTCTTGATACAAAACTCAGCAAATCACATACAATTAGAAGCTTAGATATGATCAATAATGGTTTTAATTATACAGAGCTCAGTGAGCTAAAAAAGCTTATTTACAGGCATGTAAAACTCATCAATATCATTGATAGTCTGTATGATCTCCATAATGACTTTTTGCAAATACAACAAGATTCATATACAGAAGGTGGATACATCAAAGAACTCTTTATTAGTAAAAAAGAGTTTGTACATAATATACAAGATATTTTTCCCGATACTTTTACTAAACACAATGCTGCAAATTACACTGGATTTGCTTGATTTTTTTCTAATATCCTTCATCCAATGTGAAGGGATAACATCAAGCTTTCTGACAAAGAAAAAGACACTTTTTTCAATAAATTAGAATCAATATGAGTCACTCAGTTATGAAAAGATATTAGTTTTTTGATAAGCTTGCAAAAGATACTCTCTGATTTTGAAATTATTACAGATTACAACACTCATCTATCTCTCACACAATCTTTTTTTGTATACGCTCAACGAGAATTACTTAATCACAAGAAAAGCAATAACTGATCAATAGGTCATCTTAAAAAAATGATCAGATCATATGCTCGTCCAGTGATATGAATTATTACTATTCTTACTGAGTATACGTATAAACCTGGAAAACTGAGGAAAACAACCATGAAAAAATTGGAAAAATTCATTCAAGAGACATACTTATCTGAAACTTTGAATACAAAAGAAGAGAAACAAATATATAAAGAATTTCGTACTCTCTATACTAAGAAAAAGAAGAGATATCACAGTAGTAGTTCAAGTAGCAGTAGTTGAGGATCGAGTAGCTCTTGGAGCTCGAGCTCAAGTAGTAGTTCAAGTAGCTACTCTAGCTCTGGATGAAGTAGCTGGTAGGGAAGTGTATTCTCTTATGTCCCACAAAAAGTATGAAGCACCTCTTCATGCTTTTTTGGTGACTGAAAATAATCAGTATTTACATGCTTTCTATTATACGGATCCCTGAGAGCTCATGCCA
>CALDZW010000020.1 GCA_937944175.1 uncultured Candidatus Altimarinota bacterium | reverse complement strand
AGCAATGAAATCGTGTTGAGCCTCGCAGAGTTGTTTGATCAAATCATGAGCATATGCTAAAGCTTTCAGCATTTCTTCATTAGTTGCTTCTTTCCCTTCTGCTTCTACCATAGTAATAGCGTCACTTGTTCCAGCTACTATAAGCATAAGTTTTGCTGCTTTTTCTTCCTCCTCACTTGGGTCATACACATAACTTCCATCATGATTTAAAATTATTTTTACAGCACTCACAGGTCCTTCAAATGGAGCACCTGCCATTAAAAGTCCGAGGCTGGCACCATTTATCCCCCAACTTCCTAATTCTCTTTCTCAAGTAGAAGATAGTACGGTAGCTATAATTTGCGTATCATTTACAATCCCCTTTGGAAACATTGGTCTGATAGGTCTATCTATCATACGAGCCGTCAACGTTGCATTCTCTGAAGGACGTGCTTCTCTTTTCATAAATCTATTCCCTCCAATTTTTCCCGTTGCATAGAATTTTTCTTGATAATCAACCACTAATGGGAAAAAGCTTGCCTTTTCATTTACTCAAGCTTCTTTGATTCAAGTTGTTACAAAAAGCATATTTCCTAGATCATCAGTAATAGTTACTGACCCATTAGCAAGAAGTGCCAATTTCCCTGTTTCAAAATGAATATTTTTTCATTCAATAGTATAGGTCTTTTTTAGTGCCTCCATATTTGGAGCATTTTTATCTGATAATCACATCATAATGTTTTGTACCTCATTAGAATTATCCCTTCTGCCTTTCAGACATCTCCCCTTAAGTCTAAGGGGGAGAAAATTTTCTAAAAATAAGGATTTTCTAATTATATAAAATAGTGCTTATTTTTTTGAAAGAATAATGAAATATGCAAGTAGAGAAAATATATATTATCATCTTCTACACTTAAATATTTCATCATTAATGAGCTCTCAAAAAATGAGCATAGTTAGTATAGTGAGGAATAGCACAAAAACAAAGAATAGTAACAATTAATGTAACATAACTAACAATAAGTGTTGATTAAGGCCTAAGAAATAATATACTTATATAGAATCTATATAAGTATATTATTTCTTAATAAACATGCTCATGGTAAAAATATTTACTGCCCTACTTTCATTTATCTATATCTTTAGCAGCATTACACATTGATCTGTTGCAACATGCTCATACAAAGATATTTCAGGTCCATATACAAATATTAATATAGCACCATATTGAGAAAGCTCTTTTCAATTTTATGGTCAAAAAGAATGATCATATTTTATCCAGAGAGAATGATTTAAAACAGAGATTTCTGAACTACCAATAAGTTTTGTATATAGTGACTGGTACAGAAAATATTCAAAAGAAGAAAATCTGTATTACATTTATTCATGAAATTCAGTATTTAAGACAGAAAGAATGTGATCACATGTTCCCTATAAAAGATACTTTATACTCTCAGATGCAAATAAAGATAGATTACTAGTTGAAGAAAAGATTGTTTCAGAATACAGTAAAATTAAAAAGCTAAAAACTAGTATCAATGGTAATCATTATGGAATAATATGAATTGATAGTGACTGAACAAACATAGTAGAAAAGAACTGAGTAGTGATTTGAGAGTATAAAAAAGTTGAAAAAATTGCAATTGGATCAAAATGAAAAAAAGTTGCATTTCTTGTAAATGATTGAGAGTGAAAGATTCATTTATTTGAAAATACAAAAATTATTAAATCTTTTAAAGCGATCACAGATATTGCATTCATTTGATATACTGCAAATTCAAATGAATTAATATATATGCTTTCAGATTCTGAAAATAAGTATGAATTATGGAATGAACACAGAAAAATTGAAACACTAAATTTTGATTGGATAAACTTTTCTTATTCTGTGTTTTTTGAAACAGATAAATATATACTTCATACATCAAAATGAGATAAAGTAAGAATATGAGAAATAAATAAAACATATGACAAAATACACCTTGTAAATAACAGTATTGATTTTGATAAATATACAATAATGTGAGAAAAAGATTGACTAACATCCAGTGTGAATCATTCATGAGAACAAAAGCAGCTACCATATACATATAAGTTTTGAGCAATCTCTAACAATGGAGAAAGAGTCTCTGTAATATCAGAAAATGAATGAAATTTATATCTAAATACAGATGGTAGAATTACACCACTAAGACATGTTCAGGAAGTCTTTTCAATGAAATATGTAAATAAAACTGATCTTGTAATTGAAGCAAAAGTTCAGAACAAATGGATTGTAATAAAAAATGGATCACAATTACCGTGAGACATGCACAAAAACCCAATAGGGTCAAAAGACTGAAAAAGGCTAATTTTCATAGAAATAAGATGATGAATGCAATATGTTGTGGAAGAGTTATGTTCTAACAATTCTAGAACAAAGAAAGATGAGCATAAAGCTAAACTTTTAGAATTAAAATTTTGAGAAAAAATCATACCAAAATTTGAAAAGTTACTGCCAACATTAACAAAGGATAAGCTTCTAAGGGCAAAAGGAAAATTAGAAAATATTAATATAGAGAATATTGATAAAATACAAATGAAATATTTTATATATTACATCCAAGAGTCTATCAATTTAGAAATTGAAAAAAGACTATAAAATTGATAATTTCATTCTTGACAAAACTCACCCAAATACTAGTCTATTTATAGACTAGTATTTATTTTTAATAAAAAGCTATGGAACCATTGACTCTCACAATCATTACCACCCTATGATCATCTACTCTTGCCTGTTATTTAGTATATAATGTCTGACAAGAAAGAATTAAGAACAATGTTCCACCAACTATCCAAAGTAATAATCCATGACTGCATCAAGCAAGGTGAGCTCATATGAATATTCTTGAGAGTATGGTCATGTACCTTCCAGTACTCTGGATTGCAAGTATTTATAGTCTTACTCTGCTCGCTTGATGAATAGGAATTATCTGGCTTGTTTCAAGAATTCTATATGCACTCATTTATTTGAGTGCACCTGAAAAAAGAATGATCCCTTTTCTTGTATCTATTATTTGCTTTTTTGTAACACTGCTGGTTGCTATCTATTGATTAATTTTTTAAAATCATGAATAAAAGAATTATTGTATCTGCTGTTATCCAGAAATGAAACCATGTACTCATAGGAAGAAAGGCAAAATGACAGCCTCCATATCCAGATGTATGGCATACACTTGGATGATGAATAGATGATTTAGCAAAATGACTTCTTTTGCTTACATCAAAAGATTATGATAATAGTTACTTCCATGATGAATTAAAAAGAGAGATTCAAGAAGAAGCACATATTTCTATTTGAAATATTGAAAATATCTGTCCCAAATTCAGATGAATCCCTCGAGAAGCAATTACAAAAAATAAACATTGAGTTGAAATGCATTATATTTTCTTAGAATATTTATGTGACTACTCAATTGGAAATGAAAAACCATGAGATGATATTGTTCAATTGCAACGGATACAGCATGATGATTTAAAAAACATTTCTCTCACTCCACCAAGTTTAGAAATGTATAAAGAACTTTGATGGATAAAAAATACTCTATAACTAAGAAGATATGAAAAAAACAATCACATTTATAAGACATGCTCGTTCAAGTTGGGATAACTCCTCTCTTTGAGATATGCATAGACCCCTTTCAGCTAGATGAGAGCTTGAAGCTACTCACATGAAAGACATGCTTCCAGTATTAGGTTTTGAGCCAGAAAAAGTGCTCTGTTCTGAAGCACTCAGAGCAAAACAGACTTGTAAAATTCTCATTCCTGAAATATATAATTCGGATATTTTTTGTATTGATGAACACATCTATCCACTCTTTTGTAGTAGTACTAAAAGCTATGACAATCAAGCCATTCTCAAGTATCTGAAAAAAATACTCAACACCTATGATAGAGCCTGTATAGTGTGACATAATGATGGGCTCAATGCAATAATTGGATACCTCATTTGAAAAAGTGCTATTGATATGCCTACCTGTTCACTTGCAAGAATACAATTTCAAGAAAAAGATATATGAAAGATGACACAGTGATGTGCCATTCTTGATCTTTTCATTCACAATAAACAATTTATCAATAGCATCTCTAAAGATCCTGATACTTATTAAATAACTACACAATAATGAAAAAAGCACTTCTCTTGCACTGATGGTCATCAACTATTGACCAATGCTGGTTTCCTTGGCTACAAAAAGAACTCACAAACAAATGATATGAAGTATTTTGTGTTGATATGCCAAATACTGAATTTCCTATACTTTCTGAACAACTTGAAGTGATCCAAGAATTTGCTTCTAGTCTTCAAGAGTGAGACCTGATTGTTTGACACTCTCTTGGTTCAACCCTAGCCACTCAAACAATTGAGAGAAACAATCTTTCATGAATCAATGTTGTACTGGTTGCTCCAACGTACCCATGA
>CALDZW010000019.1 GCA_937944175.1 uncultured Candidatus Altimarinota bacterium | reverse complement strand
TCCTTCATATATAAAACCATATTTTTCAACTTCTTCTTCATTCCATATATTTCTCCCATCAATAATAATATCTCATGTCATTAATTTTTTGATTCTTTTGAACTCAACCATTCTGAAGCTATCCCATTCTGTAAGTACTAATAATGCGTCGGCTCATGATACGCTATCATAGTTATCTTTTCAGAATATAAGCTTTGTTTCTCACTTTTCTAAAGAGAGTACATCTGAAGAATGAAGAGGGGAGGGATTAGAGCTGTAATACTTTTTCACATTATCCATAGCTACAGGATCATATGCTTGAATTTTTTCAACTCATAGTTCAAGTAATTTATTAATAATTGCAAGACTTGGAGCATCACGAATATCATCAGTTTTTGGTTTGAACGCAAGTCACCAGATTGCAATGGTTTTTCAAGATAAGCCTAAATCCTTTATCAGGGACTTTTCTTTTTTTGCACCTGAAAAGGGGTGGGGGGTTTGAATGAGTTTCATTAGCTTCTCTACAACTCTCAACTTCTGTCTTTCATTCACGTTCTCAACAGCAGAAATAATTTCAAAATGATAATCATATTCTTTTCCTGTTTCTATAAGTGCTTGAACATCTTTTGGGAAACAACTTCATCAATATCATATTCAGGCATGGAGAAAGCGAGATCATATTCTATCATCAAGTCAAATACCACGGCTAATATCAGAAATATTTGCTCAAGTGAGTTCTGAAAAATTGGCAATTTCATTGATAAAGCTTATTTTTGTTGCTAAAAATGAATTAGCAGCATATTTAATAATTTCTGCTGATTTAATGTCAGTGAAAAATAAGGGCCTGTTGGTTCTTACAAAAGGCTTATATATTTCTTTCATGATTTTTTTTGCCTTGTCAGATTCAAGCCCACAAACTATCCTATCTGGCAGCATAAAATCCCTGACAGCTACTCATTCTTTCAAGAATTCAGGATTTGAAACTATATCAAAATCCAGTCTTCCCTTAGGCTTAAGGGGAGATGCCTGAAAGGCAGAGGGGATAGATTGTTGCATTTTTTTCTCTAATTTTTCACTTATTATCCCTTTACAAATTTCTCAGGTTCAGACAGGTACAGTTGATTTATTAATAAATAATTTATATTCATTAATATTTTCTCAGAAGATTGTAGCAACCGCTCTTACATATTGAAGATCAGCTTTATGGTTTTTATCTGGGGGAGTTCATACAGCACAAAATATCGCTGTTCAGAAATTAATTCATTTCTTTGCATCAGTAGTAAAAAGCAATCTCTGCTCTTTGTGATTTCTTTTCACAATGTCTTCTAATCAAGATTCATATATGGGCATAACCCCTTTCTTAAGATCAGAGATTTTTTTTTCATCTATATCAACACACATTACTTGATGACCAACTTCAGCTAAGCAAGCTCAGGTTACAAGTCATACATATCAGGTTCAAAAAATACTTATTTTCATTGTTGCTTGTTAATTTTATTTTTCCCTTAGATTTAAGGGAAGAGAGCTACTCTTGGTAATATCTCTTTTTACTCAGATAGAGATCATCTTCAATGAGTTTTCTATTTTTAGCTATGAGATCTCATATGATACCAAGTCAATAAAATTGAAATGCTAGTATTATAAGAACTCAAGTAAGTATGAGCGATTGGATTTTTCATGTATTTTCTGGAAGAACCATATAATAATACAAAAATCTTGTTAATCCTAGCATTCATAATACTAAGAAAAATGTTCATAAACTAAAAAATATTTTCAGAGGATTATACATTGAATAGACTCGCAGTATTATCTGTCATGTTGAGTACATATGATGGAATATGTTTTTGAATAATCTTGATTTTCTTGTTGGTTTATTGGTATGTATCTTAATAGAATATATTTTTAATCATTTATTTCATGCCTGAATAAGTGTATCAACAGCATAGGAAAAATCTGACGTTACATTGAGTTTTAGTAATGATTCTTTTGAGTAGGCACGAAATCAACTCACGCTATCAGGTATATCAATCCCACTCATCTTTCTTACAACAAAACTTCCAAACCATTGGAATATTTTTTTAATAGCTGAGAAATGTTTAATCTGAGAGGTTTGTCTATCTCACATAACAATGTCAGCACTATTAGTTATTATTGGAGCAACAAGATTTGGAATATATTCTCATGGATATTGATTATCTCAGTCAGTATTTACCAAAATATCAGCCTTATGCAGAAGTGCATTTTCAACTCATGATCTAAAAGCATTTCCAAGTCAGGCATTCTGTTTATGTTCAACAATGTAGGTGACTCAAAATTTTTTTGCAACATCAATAGTTTTATCGCTTGATCAATCATCAATAATTTGTGTTTCAATGAGATCAATTCATTCAATCTGCTTAGGTAATTCTGAAAGCACTGACAAAAGAGTTGATTCTTCATTGTAACAGGGAATTTGTATTAGTAGTTTCATAGGTTTATATTAGTTCTCTTCTAATTATTGCAACAAAAAATAAAATTATTGAAAGAAGAGTCACTCAGACATTTGTTAAAAATAAAGATACATTGAAATCATTCTTAGTAGGCAAAACTTCTTTGTTATTATATGTACTAATTTTCTCAAAAGTATATTTTTTAATTTTTGGGGCTAAATGATTAGAGCCTGTATCAACTGCTGTATTCTTCTTATATGAGAGCATTCTAGCAATATACGCTTTTGAGAATTTTTTTAATGAGGATGATTTCTGCGCAATAATGGCTCATTTTGCATTATATGTTTGAGCATAAATTTTGTAATTTCATTGTGGGATGGAGTTTGTTTTAAACATATATTTTCAAGTTGAGTCAGAGATTGTTTGGTATGTGTTTGCTCAAATAGTAAATATTATTTTGGAATGAGCAAATGTTTTTCCACTGAGCTTTAGATTCTTTTTCTGTAGATTAACACGTAAAGTAATATTTTGTTTCTTTCTTGATGATCACAGTTTTTTTGAAGTATTGTTTTTATATGATTGAATTGAATTTAAATATCTGGCAGAAAGATTTTTTTCTGAAGAGAATTTTTCTCCAATAAGAGTAGAATTATTTCAAAATACTTGTGCATGAATTTTGTAAGTTCATACTGGAAAATTATCTATTTTGAATGTATATTTTCACTGTAATCCACTTTGTGTAGAATACTTTTTATCTTTTAGAAAAATAATTACTTGTGAATAAGGAAGTGTGGTTCCATGAATTTTTAAACTTTTCTTTTGAAAAGCAACTCTCAGAGATATATGTTTATGTAATGAATTGTTTATATCTTTTGTTCAAGATGAATTATTTGTATAAGATTGAACTTGCTGGAGATAATTATAGGATAAATTTTTTTCATTGGATGACTTCTGAGCAATGAGAGTATTATTTGCTGAAGAGAATACTTTTGCTATTATCTGGTGATTTCACACTGGGAAAGACGTAATATTAAATTGATATTTTCATTGATAATCACTTTCTCAACTATACTTATTACCTCAAATAGATATGGCAATTCTACTCTTTGGAGTAGTAGTCCCATATACTTTTAGACTTTTTTTCTGAAGAGATACTCTCAGAGAGATGTTTTTATTCAATGTGTTTTGAGTTGATTGTTGTATTCATGATATAGTACTAACTTTTTGTTTTCCATATTCAGAAGAGCTCTTAAAATATGATTCAATTTGTGACAAATACTCTTGTGTTAATTTTTTATCTCAGGATGCTTTTTTTGCAATAAGTGTATTATCTTCTCATGAAAATACTTCTGCTATTATTGG
>CALDZW010000018.1 GCA_937944175.1 uncultured Candidatus Altimarinota bacterium | reverse complement strand
GCTTTAACTAAGAATGATCATCAGCTGAAATGGCTTAACTCACAAATTAATAGAAAAGATCTAGATGTCTGAACAAGATCAGCATATATAAAGCAACGTAGTGTTTTATGATGATCTGCTCAACCTATAAGACAGAATGCTTATACAGATTATAATGAGCAGGTAAGCGGTTATAATAATGTCTATAATGCTATTCAAGGTTCAACTAATTTTCAATGATTAGTAACATATTTACAGAGTTCAAATGACAAGGTATCAGATTTACAAAGAGTAGCCACAATGTTATGAAATAACTATGATCGTGATCAGCTTGCTCAACAACAAAATAATAATCCAAATGCAGTAAATCCATGACATGAAGCACTATTTCAGTGACTGAAAGATGGTAATTGAAGGTGAGGTGTATGTAAGGATATTCATCTTTTTATATTAGCACTTGGTAATCAAGCTCAAGTACCTGGAATGAAATGATTCACAGTCGTATCAAGATGACAGAGACCATGAATGCATTTAACTGCTATGATTCGTGGGAGAACAATTTTAGATTATTGAAAAAGACTTGATGCTGATAATATTCATGATTTAGCAAGAATATATCAGAACTTCTCAGTAAATTTGCAACCAATTAATTATATAACTGATGCTCAGGGGAATATAGAGTGATATGTAAGAACAAGGGAATGAAGGATTTTACATAATTTCATAACAAACCAAAGACAATTAGAGAATTGAATACAACATTGAAAATTTAATATTGTGAATCTTAGAGGGCATAGAATTAATTTTTGAATGCTTCAATGAAAATGATTAAGGCTATTATCACTTGGTTGATCAGGAAGAGTAAAAAAAATTGACTATAGGTTTTCATTGACACAAAGTAGATTTCAAGGAAACAATAAGGCTAACCATATTGAAGCATCGCTCCATTATAAAAAAAAATTTCTCAGAGATTTAATTTATGAGCAAGTGTATGATGAAAACTTACGTATGATTGAGCAAAAGGTTTAAACTTTGATCCATATAATCCTCTTACTGGAGAGTTTCAAGTGACAAAGTATTGAGAAATTTTGTTGTGAGGTTGAAAGGTTCTAAAACTCTGACTAGATTTTATACCAAATGGAAATGTAGATAATGGTAATGGAGTGTGTAATACCGTGAAAGAAGCATTAAAAATTTGACCTCATCGTATATTTGCTGAATTGGTAGTAAATAAAAAAAACTGAGAAACATATTTAAAAGCTTTTTATGATAAACATAATCATGAAATTCAAATTAATCATACAGTAAGGTTTTAGAAATTTTTATAGGTTCAATTAAATTATTTGCTGTATTTATTATAGTATGATATTCTATATGTAACAAAAATAATTTTATTAAAAAAAAAGAATATGGCATTAAGAATTGATACAGACGGTAAGAATGGAATTGACTATGGTGAGGAAGTTGCAGGACTTGCTAGACTCACAAGACCAAAAAAACAAAATGGTTATTGAATGACTTTACCTGCTGCTAGACAATATATTGCTGCAGCGAAGCTGAGGATTTCTAAACATAAATGATCTATTGTTGCTCCACGTTGAAAACACCACAAAAAAACTTCATTAGATTATCAAATTGCAGCAATACAAAGGCAAATTGATTCTACAAGTGATGTTCCTACAAAAAAGGCATTAAACAATCGTCTGGCTCAGTTGAGATGAAAAGAAGGAAGTCCTGTAAACCATTATAGGCCACAAAATATCAACTCATATATTAAATGATTACATGCAAATTTTGTTAAATTGAATTCATTGTATTTTAAAGAATATAAAAAATTTAAGACTAATATGAGTCCTCAAGCAAAATTAAACCTTAGTAGATCTTCAAAGAGTCTCCTAGATCAACAAAACACACTTATATGACAACTTCAGAAGCAACAAAACCTTATAAATCCAAATCCTCAACTTGGAACATGGATAAGTACACTTATGCAACAAAATGTCACTTTAAATCATCGCAGAGTGCTTTTAGATAAGAATACAGTAAAACATTGATTAGTCCTCAATACAGATAATGCAATAGTATGACAGAGTCTTAATTATACTCCTGCTAGAATTAGATTCTCTGAAATTAACTTTTGAGGGAAAAGACCAGTAAATATAAGTGTATGATTTAGTTGAACTATGCACTTGAGAGCTGACTGATCAAGGGATACATTATATTATGACAAATTCAATAGACCAACCATTAAGATTGATACTGATAATTGAAAATATGTATTTACAATTGCAGGTTGACTGAATAGTCACGCTGAACAGACAATATATGTATGAGGAGAGAGGTATTTTGTTCAATATAAAAAACATCCATTCAAAGTAAAGATTTGATGAGTTGTGGCAGTTGGAACATGATATGAATGAAAAGAATGAGAAATAGCTAATGGACTTACAGTGTTAGCATGACCAAAAGTCAATGTATCTGCTTGAAGAGTAGATATCTGAATCTGATTGGTTCCTGGTTTTGCATTTTGAAAAACTTCAGTACTTGTATGAACAGTGACAATTAGAAAAGGGTAAATCATAAAAAAATAGTTATTGGTTCAGTAATTATTTTTTTATGATCAGTTTTATTGACTATAT
>CALDZW010000017.1 GCA_937944175.1 uncultured Candidatus Altimarinota bacterium | reverse complement strand
TTCTTCTCAAAGACATTCAAGAAGCTCTGCTCCAGGTAGAGCATTTTTATGAAAATCTAGTGGAAAATGTTGGAACACTATATTTACTTTGTCTCCATATTTTTCCATCACTTCTTTAGGTGTTCATTGAGTATGAAGCTTTGCACAAAATGGACATTCTAAATCTGAATACTCAATCCAAGTAATAGCAGCATCTTTGTTTCCTTTGATATACGTATCTTTTTTGATATTGTCAATAACTGATTTCTCAAGAACTCTAAACCCATTTTTACTTCTTTTGATTGTTGGATCATATGAAGATCACATTTCTAAATAATATTTCCCGTCAGCTGCTGGTTTTAGAAAATCAGAAAGTTCTTTAATAAAACTATGAGAAAAAATTGCTGCTGGAAGAAGCTTTTGCCCACTAGATTCAAGTATTTCTTTTGCTCAATCATCATTGTAATCTAACTCTTTAATTTCTGCTCAAGCAAGGCTTGGAATTTGCTTAAGTTGTGTAAGGAGCTGAGCAGTATCACAGGCTCAACCACATCTTGTATCAGAGATTACAGTGATTTCAACTGGAGCAGTGTTTGTTGATCATTCAACAGCTTCTGGTGGAGTATTAGTTACTGTAGGAGGTGTTGCACCAGCTGGAGCAGATGTTTGACCAGACATGTTTTTTCAAATATAGAATGCTCATCATGCAATTACTATCAATAGCAAGATGATGATTCACATGAGTCATCAATTATTGTGATTATCTTGAGCCATTTTGTTGTGTATAAAAATATAAAGTATTTCAAAAATACTATAGTATTGAATTATCTTAATTCAATCTTAAGTATTGTTTTACTGGTATCCTCAGCAGGAATCGAACCTACATCTACCCCTTAGGAGGGGGTTATTCTATCCGTTGAACTATAAGGACAAAAATTACACTACATATTTTTAAACCATATGAAAGCAGCTATCATTAACAAAATAAATACAGCTATCATAAGGATCATCTTATCAAATTTCTCATCCTTAATAGTTTTTTCAAGAGCTTTTTTTTCTTCTCACAGAGTCGTAATCTGTTTAGCAATATGCCCTTTTGATTCTTCTAAGAGCATCTGTGATCTATTATGCTCAGATACACTGATAGATTGTTTTACTTGCTCCTGTGCTTGACCAAGCTGCACAGACAATGATTGAATAGTTTCATCTTTCTTTTCAATTTGTTCTTGAAGATTTGAATAAACCTTCTCAAATGATTTTGTAAGCTTTTCATAATCACTCTTTTTGACAAGTTTTTTGCCAGTATCAATATCTCAAAGAGGATCTTTTGAATGATCTTTCTTTGTTGATTGTGTGATAATAATTGGTTTTTTCTCATTTTTTCAACCAACGTGTTTTATGTCTTCATCATGAACATAAACAAGCTTTCCTTTCTTTTTTGATCTAAGCTTCCCTGATTTTATATACCTATCAACACTTCTCACCGAAATTTCAAGTGTCTCAGCTGTCTCTTGACGTGTTAGATTGTAATTTCCCATAATGGCAATAAATAATGATAAGATGCCTTTATTTATAAGAAAAAACTATGTATAAGCAAATGTTTTAGCTGGATTTGCTTTGACTACAAACATTATTACGGATTTATATATTTCTTAAAAAAAGGTTTGACTCTTATCAAAATTAAATATAATGCTCAAGCTATTAAGTAAATAGCTACAAGCGGCTATCGTCTAGTGGTTAGGACACCTGGTTTTCATCCAGGCAACCGGAGTTCGATTCTCCGTAGCCGTACCAATTACATATCGCGGGGTGGAGAAGTGGTATCTCGTCGGGCTCATAACCCGAAGGTCATTGGTTCAATTCCAATTCCCGCAACCAATTACAATTAAATAACCCTTTCTGCCTTTCAGGCATCTTTCCGTTAATTCTAAGGGAAAGAAATACAGAAAAACCTAAAAGCTGAGAACTGATTTTTCAGAACTCAGCTTTTACAATAATCTCTCTGCCCTTTGGGCATCTCTCTTTATATAAAGAGAGAGAAAGATTATAAGTCAGCGTAGCTCAGGGGTAGAGCACAGGATTCATATCCCTGCGGTCGGTGGTTCAAATCCACCCGTTGACACCAAATAACAATACAAAAAAGACTCAATTAGTTAACTAGTTGAGTCTTTTTATTTGTCTCCTGAATTAGCAAGTTCATAGTAATTTGCAAATGTACATTTTTGATTTAATTCATCTCTAAATAACTTGTTTTCTGTGATTAATTCTATAAAAGTATCTGTATCTTTACTGAAAGCCTTTATTATTTCAAAAAGATCAGGCAGTACTATTGTTAACTCAGCTTCATTTGAAATTCTATTAAAGAGAGTATCATTTGTTTCTTTATTATTACCACTATAATATTTTTTAATTTCATTTTCATTAAAACAATTCTTTGTGTTTGAAGATGTTTCAAATGTGAAATTAGCATGATGAGTATATATCATTGCTTTTGGATGTTTAAAAAAATTAGTCCGTGCTTTTATTCTTTGAAATGATCTAAATAATTTTAGTCTCCTATTCTTACTAATTTCAATAACTTCTAAGACTTCAATGTATGAATCTACTAATATATTTAACCAATGAAAAATATTAGATACAGGGAAGAAGTTTTCAGTATGTATAGCAAGAAAGGGGGATTCTTTTGTATTTGATTACTCATACATTGACCACGATTCAATAGTATGTAATAACCCCCAAGTATAATTAGCATAGTTACATCATAAGCAGTTATGACTTTTTTCACTATCTCATATAAAATCACAATTATCAAATGAATCATGCAGGTTACATATTTTAGGGTAGGGTGTGTTATGATCATCTTCTTCAAATAATTCTGTTTGTATTAAACTTGATAATTTTTTATAATCCATAGATATTAGTTATTTTTAATTTAACACCCCCTTAACAATCTGTCCATTCTTCCTCCAATTCTTCTGAACCTTAACTCTCAAAGCTAAAAATACTTTTTTTTCAAATACTTTTTCAAGTTCAACTCTTGCTTCTTTTCACATTTTTGCAATAAGAGAACCTTTACTCCCAATCAAAATATACTTT
>CALDZW010000016.1 GCA_937944175.1 uncultured Candidatus Altimarinota bacterium | reverse complement strand
TTTAATAATTGCACTACTGAAATAGTATATGTATCTATTTTTAATGATCATTTTAAATCAATTACATAAAATTGAACTCGATATTCTCAAGGGCTATATTTTATAGAAGAGGGATTATATTTATGAGAAAATATTTGATTTCAAAAATCCCATTTAAAATCAAATCATTCCCTTTGAGTACTTGTGGCATTTCATCATGTAAAATTAATACTACATTGAGAATATGTATAACAGGTAATATTTTTGTATCATACTTTCTTTCGTGCTCATATTTTTCATTGAACAGTTATATTGGTATTTGGGAATCATTTTGAAATTGTTGATAATGTAATATTTTCATTACTTGTAGATGAGGATTCATCTTGTTTTAAAACTAGACTGTAGGTATTATCAATTTGATCTGGTGTAAAGACATTAGTAAATGTTAGAATTTTATTTTTAATAATTCATGTTTTAGTATCGAGCATTTCTATGAACATTGAGTGATTCCCATAAGGGATAATTACTGTATTTGGATTACATTTTTCATTTTGCTCTGTAAGATCAAAACTTGCTGTGAGAGTACATCTTTTAGTAGATGAAATATTTTTTCATTCTTCATTAAAAAATATTATATTTACTTTACATATTTCTTTATTTTTATCACATATAAAACTGTCATTTTCTCAAATAATTTTATCAATATAACTTGGACTTTGTAATCAGTATAAGATATCAAAGTTATTATTGGTAATTGAACGTATCGGTGTTTGATCATGACTGGTGAGGGTATTATCTTTTATAATTGAATTTTCTACAGGAGTATTTATCTCTCCATACGGTATAATTCATTGAGAATTATCAATTCATGTTCACCTATTTACAACTTGATCTATAATACTGTTATTACTATTTATATTAATAACAAAGCTATTGATTATTTGAATTTCTTTATGTTGTATTATTCATGTTTTTGAATCAGACATTTCAATACTTAGTGTATGATTCCCATAAGGGATAACTACTGTGTTTGGGTTACATTTATCTTCTTCTCCTGATATATCAAAACTAGCTGTGAGTATACATTTTTTTAATGAGGAAATATTTTTTCATTCTTCTGTATACAACACTAGATTGAGTCTACATATTTCAATACCTTTATTACATATAAATACATCCACTTTTGAATTATCTCTTTCTACATAACTAGGTATCTGTAAAGAATATAGTATCTGAAAGTCATTATTTTCTAGAATAGGGAATTGTTCTATTGTTTCTACATTAGTTGATCAATTTGCTGTTATCTTATTAAAGGTGTTTTCAATATTTTCTTCTTCTGATTTTTTTTGTTCAAAATCAGTATTATGTTCTATTAATGTATCATTGATGACTATATTTTCAGTTTCTATTATTAATGGAAGAGGATTATTAATCACTATACTTTTGGTATGAGCATTTTCAGGAAATTTTTTCTCATATACTGTGAAAGAGAGAGTGTTATCTCAGTAGGGAATTATAACTGTATTTGGATTGCATTTTTCTGCTTCTTGTCACAAAGATATTGTATTGGATGTAAGCTTGCATCCAAAGTGTGATGAGATGTGAGTATTATCTAGAGAAGATAAGAGCTGCACATTTAATTTACAAAGCTCTTTAGTATTATCGCAAATATATTTATCACTTCCCTTAATTTCATTTATTAGATAACTTGGTCTTTGAAAAATATAATTGAATTTTGGAAGGGGTCTTCCTGTTATACTTTCTGTATTATCTTTGCTCTGCGTTGCATGAGACTCTGTAGTTCAATCATTTGAGATACTTTTTTCTAATGTGTTTGAAATCATGACTTCATTAATTTCTACAGGAGGAATATTTTGTATATTAAATATTTTTTTCCATACAATTATATTTAATCTTGTATCTGTTATCTCTACATATAGTTTATGATCTCATTCAGGAATAATAAGAGTGTTTGGATTACATCTTTGCTCTGATTTAGGAACAGTGAAACTTCCATGTAGTGTGCACGTATATTGAGAAGTTATATCTGCCCCATCTTCTTGAATGAACGTAAAATTGACTCTACATTCATCTCTAGATTCATCACAAATATATGATGAATCTACATTATCAACAGGATTAATATAACTTGGCCTTTGTAGTTTAAAATTGAAAGGCATAGTTATAGGTACACTGATTTCATCAACACTGACATTGGTTTTATCAGCATTATTATCTTTGTTACCAAATATCGTGGTATTGTCTGATTCAGTTGTATATTCACTATCTTGAGTATTTGAAAGAACGATTGCTTCATCAGAGACAATATTCTCGATTATGACTTCATGTGATATAGTAGTCAGTTCATTTTTAATAATGATAGGGGGATTATATGATTGATCAATGAAATCTTTCCAGCTTTCAGCAACAACAGATTCTCAATTATTATCTATTAAGAAATGCTTGGTAGAAAAATTTTGAGTGTTCTTCTTGTCACTGATGCTAATTTGGATAAAATGAATTCATGAACTAAAAGTATGCGTTAATGGGTTACACCTATCTATAATAACATCACTTTGGTTATCAAGAGTGTATGTATTATTATAACTTGTAACATCTGACCATATAGAAGTAGAACACTCAAGAGTTGAAGAAAGATTTTTTCAATTTTCTTTTACATAATTCATATTCACTCTACATTCACTTTTTTCTATATCACATGTAAATATATGTGAATTATTGTTACTTTTATTTGTGAGATAACTAGGGTTTTGAAAAGATAATTGAAAATCTGGACTTGTTTCAGAGTTTTTGATTATTGTGGCATGACTAGAGTTTATGGATATATGGAATATACATGATGCAACACATACATATAAAAGAATGAATAATCTTTGAATGATTTTTTGCATGTATTCAAAGATTATGAATTATTACTCTATATGAGTATATTGAGAATATAAAAAAAATAAAATAAAAACAACTACTCTTTTGAGAGTAGTTGTTAATTTATATCTTTTTCTTAGTAGTGAAACAATCTTGATTTAAATAGAATCTTTGCTGTTTCAGCTCTTGATAGGTCACCATGTGGTCTAAAGGTAGGATTATTAGCAATAATTCAGAGGTTTTTTGCTTTTTCAAGGTATTTAGCCATCCATACATCAGGAATATCATTATAACTTGTGGTAGTTATGCTTGAATCAACATTGTATATCATGTTTCTTGTTTGAGCAACCTTGAGAAGAATCTTTATTGCTTCGGCTCTACATATTGGGAAATCACCATGGAATTTTGGATTGTTTGCATCAATGATTCCAAGACTTGCTCATTTTTTAATAACTTTTGCTTGCCATGAATTTTTATCAACATCTACAAATCTTAGGTCACTTGGATCCTCATTAATATATTCATAACAGAATGCTCTGAGTGCCATCTTCAAAAACTCTGTTCTTGTTGTAGCTCTATCTGGTTGGAATGCTCATACTGGATTAAGAAGACCAGAAGTGTTACCGTTCATTATACCCTTAGCAGATAGATCATTTATATATGCAGATGCCCAATTATTTTGTGTATCTGAGTATGAAACATTAAGATTTGGGAAAACACATGATCACGTATTAATTACAATGTCTGGTGTGTTTTGATTACCTGTAGTAGGTGTTTCAATAGTAGGAGTATTGCTAGGATTTGAGTTACCATATACAGGATTATCAGTAAGTGGATTACTAGTACTTGAGTTATCAGTAGTTCAATTATCAGTATTTGAGTTAGTATCAGAGTCTAATCAAAGATTACTAGATGTATCATTACTTGATGATGATCCTCATGTTGTACTTGTAGGATTTCAGTCTGAATCTAGAGGAGTACATTTTTTTTGTAGATTACCTCATTGACATGAAACTCAGTCTTTTACATGTAGTGTATATACTCAATTTCAAGAGTCTTTACATACAAGGTTATAGTCAGCACAAGTTGCTATAACTCAGTTAGATGAGCTTGAAGCGTTTCATAAGTTTGATGATGAACTTGAACTTCCACCACTTCCTCATCAACTATTACTGTCTAGAGTAGCACCATATCAATATCAAAATCAAAAAGTATTTGTAGTATCTTCATATCATGATCCATAAGACCAGTTTGAATCAAATGTATATGAAGCTCATGATGTAAAGCTTGAAATTCCTCTATAGAATGTTCAAAGTACGCCTGTTACATTTAATGCAAACATGAGAATTGCAATTGTAAAACCAGTAATTATTCTTTGCTTCTTTATTCAGCTACTCATAAAAAATTATGTTTATAATTATAAATAATATATTTCAAAAAATAATATATTAAAAATAACATACATAATAAGTAAAATAAAGCAAACATAATAATGCGAATAAATCAATAGTTTAGATTCGCATGATAATATCATAATGATTTATGTTAATGAAACCTTAATAATTATTACAACAATGTAATTTCAACCACACGAATGAATCAACAGTACAATTTAAGAGCAATAAAACAAGATGAGAGATAACATAACATAATGTCAAAATAAATTATAGATAATATCTATAATAAAAGATACATGAAAAAGAGAACAAAAAAAATCTTCTTAAATTTCTTTAAGAAGATTTTAAAAAATTAATTTTTTAAATTAGTAGTGGAATAATCTAGATTTGAAAACAACTTTTGAAGTTTCATCTCTTTTAATTCCTCTATCTGGTTCAAAGCTAGGATTATTAGCAATAATTGCTAATGCTTTAGCTTTTTCAACATATTTAGCTTGCCATGTAGCACTTAAATCGTTGAATGAACTTGTAGTAACAGAAGTATCAACAGTATAAACTGTATTTCTAGTTTGTGCTACTCTCAGAAGCATCTTAATTGCTTCAGCTCTACTAATACTATCATTAGGTCTAAAGTTAGTGTTAGCAGCAGTAACAATTCCAAGATCTACTCACTTTTTAATTACTTTAGCTTTCCAGTCATTTTTATCAACATCAGCAAATGTTAAACTTGCAGTATTTTCATTGATATATTCATAACAGTAAGCTCTTAGAGCAATTTTCAAGAACTCAGTTCTTGTAGTTTCTCTCCATGGTTCAAATACTCATACAGGATTAAGTAACCCAGATGTATTACCATTCATGATTCCTTTATTTGAAAGGTCATTTATATATGATATAGCCCAATTTCAAGCAGTATCAGTATAAGAAACATTTACATTAGGAAAATTACATGTTCCAGTATTTGTAACAACAGCTGGAGTTTCAGTAGGAGTTACTGGAGTTTCAGTAGGAGTTTCAGTAACTACTACTGTAGGTTCACAAGTTTTACCAAGGTTACCATTTCTACATGAAACACCACTTTTTCTGTATAATTTGTATACACCATTTCCAGCATCTTTACAAACTAACTTAGCATCAGTACATGTAGCAGTAGAGCTTCCACCTCAACCACCACCTCAAGTTGAAGATGAACCACTTCATCCTCAAGAGTTAGATACTTGAGTTGCTCAATAACCATATCAGTAACCAAAAGTGTTAGTTACATCATCATAACCCCATCCATACCCATAGTTTGAGTCAAGAGTATAATTACTTCAAGGAGAAGTAAAACTTGTGACTCCTCTATAAAAAGTTCAAAGTACACCAGTGACATTTAAAGCCATTAGAAGAACTCATAGCGTCAGAGCTGTGATAATTCTTTGTGGTGTTACTTTATTTTTAAGATTTGACATCTTTCCACATATTTAAACAAATAAAATAAAAACCGGTTTTTATTTAAAAAATTATCTAATTTTTTAAATAAGTTATTCTTTTTCATGTATATATTATAGAAATATTCACTTAAGATAATCATTAAATGAATCTAAACTTGTTTATATCAATAAAATAAATTAATGATATTATTGGTTAGTTATTACTATAATACTTTTATGTTAAAGAACTTAATGGAAAAATCCATTGCTCAAAATATATTTAGAAAAATATAAAAATCAAATACTAATTTGTGAGTTTTATGTGAATGAATTCTGCACAAGAAGAGAAATGTAGATTGAACCGTTAAAAAATCAATTATTTACTCTTATAGTAAACAAGATTACACGTTAAAAATTTTTGTATTTTTGTGTAGTTTATATAGAGAATTATTAAAAAAAATAGCAATTTTAAATTATTAGATAGTATGAGTTTATGATGTATTTATTAATGAAAGAGTTCTATGTCTTGAAAAAAAATATATTTAATAGATTGAAATAGCTTTATATATAGGATGTTTTTTGGCTTGCCAGAGTTTATGTCTCCACAATGAGAAGTAGTTAATGCTGTATTTTGAATGGCAAAGTTTTTTGTAAAACAATTGGTGCAGGAATCACCTGATTATGTAGTATTTATTACAGATGCACCTTGAAAGAATTTTAGAAATGATTTGTACACAGAGTATAAAGCTACAAGAGAAAGAATGCCAGATAATTTAAGATCTCAGATTACATGAATTCATGAGCTAATACACTCTATGTGAATAGACATAATATCAATTCCATGATATGAAGCTGATGATGTCATTTGAACAATTGCCCATATGTTTTCGTGAAATGATCAATATGATATAGATATATTAACTGGAGATAAAGATTTGTATTCACTTGTATCATCAAATGTATCAATATATGACACTATGAAAAAAAAGAGATTTGGTATAACAGAAACAGAAGAGAAGTTTTGAGTAAAACCAGAGTATATTATTGACTATTTAGCAATAGTTTGAGATAAGGCAGACAATATTCCATGAATAGATTGATTTGGTCCTAAAAAAGCAATTGACCTTATTAAAGAAATATGATGAATAAAAGAAATTTATGATACAGTTGATTTACGTGAAAATAATGAAATTAATATTTTAGAAAAATATCCAAAAGTATTTTCATATTTTAAAGGAAAGACGTATGAGAAACTAGTCTCTTCAAAAAAAAATGCCCATTTATCAAAGAGATTAGCAACAATTGAGCTCAATGTCAATATAGATAACTTTGATATAGAAAACTTTACTTTTCATGATAAAAATATTTTGAATGAGATAGTGATTGATTCATTCAAAAAATATGGATTTAACAGCCTACTTTGAAAAAATGAAATTTCTAAAAAGGAAAGATGGTCTGATGTAGATAAAAAAGTGACAATTATTTCAAATAAAAAGCAGTTAGAGGTTTTATTACAGACTATATTACATGATTTTACAGAAATTGTTATAGATACTGAAACTACAAGTTTAGATGTTTCTCAGGCACTTATAACTTGAATAAGTATATGTCTATGAACAGATGACTTATATTATATAAATAGGATGCATGATTGATTACAAATAGAAGATAAGGATCTATTTATTTTTTTGAGTAGTATTTTAGAAAGTGATACTCTATTAATATGACACAATATTAAATATGATTTACAAATAATAAATTCATTTTTATTTAAAAAATGCATTAGTACAGTTATTGAAAAAAAAATAAAAAATGAAAATACATGAGAACAAACTTCTTTGGTAATTTAAAAAATATTAATAACTTTATCCGTACTTCTTATTAGATATTGACTTAAATAGAATTGTGTATTTTATACAAAAACTTAGTTGATTTTTAAATAAAAAGAGCTAATGTATAATAATCATATAGTATTTGGTAAGTTTCTATTGTAACATTGTATATTAAAAAAGACATTAAAGAATTGTTTGGCTCACTTGATAAAAAGGTTAGTCAGTATTTAAAAAATTATGATTCAAAGCTTTTATATAAGGCATTTTTACATGCTTACAAATATCATTCATGAGAAAAAAGTATTACTTGAATAGATGCAATAGAACATTTATTAGAAACTTCTAATAAATTAGCCGAACTATCTGCTGATCTTAATTCAATCATAGCAAGTCTTTTTTTAAAAATAAATCATAACGAAAAATCACTTGTAAGTATTGAAAAGAAATTTTGAAAAGAAGTTGTAATGTTAATAAGATGAGTTCAAGAAATTTCAAATTACGGAAACAAAAATAATCATGCAAACTTATTTGATTTGGTTTTTCTAAAAAAATTTTTTAAATTGGCATGAAAAGATATCAGAGTCTTTTTAATAAAAATATGTGAGCGTATTACCACGCTTGAGATGGTAAAAAATATAGACAAAGATGAAAGAATAATTAAAGCAAATGAGACGTTGAATATTTATGTGCCATTGATAAAAATTCTGTGAATATGAAAATATATATGAAATGTAGAAGACTTATGTTATAAGTATATTGACCCAACTGAGTTCAATAGGATTGATGAACTTGTTTCTAAAAAGAAGGACTTTCTTAATTTAAAAATGGCATGAATATCAAAAAATATTAATGGACTATTAGTCTCAAATAATATTGAAGGAGAAATAGAATCTAGGATAAAAACTATTTACTCAATAAATAGAAAGATAAAAAGAAAACACATTCCTCTGTCTTGAGTACATGATCTTGTTGCAGTAAGAATAATAGTGCCTAAAAAAAGAGATGCTTATGTTTTACTTTGAATAATACATTCTGATTATAAATCTAGAGAGTGAAGAACAAAAGATTATATATCTGCGCCAAAACCAAATTGATATCAATCAATACATACAACTGTTGAGGATAATAGTGGATTTGTTTTTGAGGTTCAAATCCAAACAAAACAGATGTATACTTTTAATATGTATGGGTTAGCCTCACATAATTCATATAAGTGATTACCAAGTGAACATAAATCATTTCCAAGATGGATGAAAAATATATTAGCAAAGCAAAAACAGTGATTTAATTGAGAGCAAATCATTGAATCTTTGTCACCAGGTATTATAAAAGATAATATTACTTGTACTACTCCAAAGGGAAAAGAACTTGAACTCCCTAAAAGATCAACAATTATTGATTTTGCATTTAAGCTTCACACAAGAATTGGTCCAAAAGTGACCAGTGCTTATGTAAATGACGAGTTTATTGATAACTTGTCATTTACACTTCAAGACTGAGATAATGTAAATTTATTACTCTCAGAGAAAAATATTGACTATCCCATTCATTACTTCTCATATCTTACCACACATTCAGCAAAAAAATACATAAAATCTACACTAAAGGACCAATCTGAAGAAAAAAGAGTATCATTTTGAAAAATTCTTATTAATGAGAAATTAGCAATTTTATGATACAAACCATTTGACTCACTTCCAAAATTTATGAGAAAGGGAATTGAAAAAAAATTATGATTTTCTAATTCAAAAAAGTTATATTTAGAGGTGTGAAATTGAAATGTAGATATTGATAAAATATTAAATATTTTATATCACTATGAAGATGATGATAAAAAGTATCAGAGAAGGATTTCACTAAAAATTATTTTTAAAAATAAAGATTATAAGAATATTCAACAGCTATTTGACCTGTTTCATAATCTTGATATTCATGTAATTAAAAATAGCTATACAGGACTTAAGACATATGTGGATTTATATATTAAAGACTTGCCATCATTGTATGAACTCATTGCTGAAGTTTCAAGGCTTCCAAATGTTTTTAATGTTAAAAGGATATTTATATGAAGGGTCTGGACTTTTTTATGATTACTAAGTTTTGTCTCACTTTTTATTATTTTATCTCCAGGAATTGTATTTTTTGTTGATAAGCAGTATGCAATTAATGAATGATTGTATTCATTGATATTTTATATAAATATTGCTTTTTTTGTATCAATATTATACTTCTTTAAGTATATTGCTAGAGTAACCCTTCCAGGATTATTAAAAAGGGATATATTTTGGCTTGGTATGGTTGGTCTGAATACAGTCATATTACTAACTGTAATATGGGAGTCTTTGTATATATATGAAACTTCAAATACGATATTATTCATAAGTTTAACCTTGTTTTTATATTGACTGACCATGTTTGAATATTTAGACAGTAAATGATTTGATAATGATAATTCTTAAAATTAAAAGATATGCTAAAAAATAAAAAATTTATAGGTCTGTTAATTATTCTAGTCCCAATAATTTTTTGGAGTACTCATGCTGTAAGTATGAGATACCTAATGTCTACATATGATATTTCTCCTATGTTATTAACATTTTATAGGTCTATATTATGAGCTATCTTTATATTTATTGTATATTTATTTTTGAATATCAAAAAGAATAATATTAAGGTTGATTTTTTAAATCTAAAAAAAGTTTTTCATGATAAAGTAGTATGGATACTCATGTGAGCATTTTTTTTGAATCTGATAACATTTAATTTTTGATTAAAATATACGTTTGCATCAAACACTATTTTAATTGAGAGTCTTTTCCCAATGTTAGTTTTCTTTTTGTCACTTTTCTGGTACAAAGAATATTTACCAACAAATAGAAAAAACTTAAGAAAAGTTTTCACACTTCTTATTATAGCATCAATATGAGTATGATTGCTTGTTATGAATCAAAGTGCTGAAATTCCAAACACAAAAATGAAATTATTTGGTGATTTTATGGCTTTTTTGTCTATGATATGATTAGCGCTATATGTTATGTTTAATTATGTGCTTAGAAAGAAATATAATGATATTAGTGGTGTATTACTTACTTCAATTATTCTTATGTCTGCAGCTGTGCTTTCATTCCCATTTATCATGTGAGATTTTTTTGATTTCTTAACATATAATAATGAGCAAATATTATTAATACTTTATTTATGAATTGGCTGTGTATGATTAGCATTTGTTTTTTTATTTTATGTGCCAAGGTATTTGAACCATATGACTATCTCAGTCTTTTTAAATATTATATGAGTTACAACACTTATATTTGAGTATATGATGTTTAAAGATTCATCGCTGATGACTATGAATATGATACTATGAGCATTACTTATAGTTGGTTCGTGAATATATATCGAATATTTAAATTCAAAAAAATAGTTTTTTAAACTAATTATATATGGGTATTTGTTTAGTAAAATAGTATATTTTTAATTGAAAAATCACTATTAATGATAATGCAAGTTTGTGAAATCTTGCTTTTTTTTCAATTTATTTATAATATACTCACTTTCTTAGAAAAAAGGAAGTGTCATTAATAAATAAAAATTTTTAAATATGTTTAAAAGAATTGGATTGTTTCTGCTAACAAATATAGCAGTACTAGCTGTAATTAGTATATTTATTTGGCTATTAGAGGCAGTATTTGGAATACAAATTAGTTGATATTGACAAAATTATACATCAATATTTATATATTCTGCAATTGTTTGATTTTCGGGTGCATTTATTAGTTTGTTCATATCAAAATGGATGGCGAAAAAATCATACTGAATTACTCCTATAAATGCTGAAGAAGTTTCTTCTTTATCAAATAAGGAACAACTTGTTTGGAGAGTTGTTGAAGAATTATCAGATAGAAATCATATTAAAATGCCAGAAGTATGAATATATCAAGATGATGAACCTAATGCATTTGCAACAGGGTATTCAAAGAATAATTCACTTGTATGAGTTTCTAGTTGACTATTAAATGAGATGTCTGATGATGCTGTTGAATGAGTCATTGCTCATGAAATGGCACATATACTCAATGGAGACATGGTTACAATGACGTTAATGCAATGAGTAGTGAATACTTTTGTTGTTTTTGCAGCAAGAATATTGGCAAATATCTTTGATAATGTAACTGATGGTAAATTTTGATCACTGTGATATATTGCAGTAAGCTTTTGACTTCAAATAGTTTTTTGAATATTCGCATCACTTCTCACAATGAAGTTTTCAAGGTATAGAGAATTTAGAGCAGATGCTTGAAGTGCAGAATTTGTTTGAAAAGAAAAGATGATAGCTTGACTTCAAGCTCTTCAAGATATGCAAGATAAAATGTGAAAGGCAGACCCAAAATTAGCATCAATGCAAATTTCTACAAAAAAAACAAGTGGATTTAAGCAGCTATTTTCTTCACATCCTGATTTACAAGATAGAATTAATGCTCTTCATGATTTGAAATTATAAATAGCTGAGTAATAGGATTTGATAAAAAAGATGCTAGAGCATCTTTTTTATTTTTTAGAATAATTTGATATCATATATCTATGAATAGAACACAGATATTGACATGAAAAAAATCCAACTCTCTTATACATTTAGATGATAATAGAGAGATTTTAGTTGAGTCTTTATCTGATAATTGATCTGATGAAACATGCAGTGAGATGAATAAGGTTTCACAGTCTGTTATAAATATATTAAATTGTCCAGAATGAAGGAGGAATATATCAGATACAGATTTACATATATTTCATACTATGATAGTTAAAAATATCTCAGAAGGTTTAAGAAAGAATGGTAATTCTGAGTTGTTTCCTGATATAATAATGAGAGATAAGAAGGGAAAAACAGATAGCTATATGGGCTTTGACAAAAAGATTCTTAGTTATTGTGAATTTTATAAAGAGAGTTTTGTAAAATGTCTTAAAAAGTGACTTGAATTATATTGTTCACTACACTGAGGTCAAGAAGATTTTTTGAGAATATCAGACAAAGACTTTTCTATAGTTATTCAAGAAGTAGCTCAAAAAATAATGTATATGTTTTATGTATTTTGAGATAATCTTGATGCAGTTGAATTTGATAGTGTTTTGAATAATGATAATAATAATTTATCAGACATAAAAGATGATATTAAAAATGATTACATATTGCTCTTACAATCAAAATATGGCAAAATGTATGATTGACAAGAAACAGTTCAACCACAAATATTAAAAATGTATAAACATGTTGTTGCAGATGGTCGAAATGAGGACTGAGAATTTGATAAAGCCATAGTTGCCCAAAAGATAAAACTTCATTATATGCGATGCTTTGTAAATATTGCAGAAATATTTGAACATTGTTATTACTCTGAGGATGTAGATATCCAGAGATTGACTAATTTACAAATACTGATTCAGAATTTCTTTTCTGACATTAAGACTCTCTATGATAATAAGATTGCATTCTTTGATGAGGATATTTTTATTACATGAAAAGAAAATACTCTTAGTGTGATAATCGACTATTTTGATAAGAACAAGAGTGATTTATTTAGTAAAAAAATAGAGGACTTCAAAAGTGATAAAATTCAATCTGACATGTTCAATGAGTTTTTAAAAAAATCATTGAATAAACCTTGAAATTCAGAAAAACAAGAAAATTGGTTACAAATATTCTTAGATCAAATTGTACAAAATAGAGCACATGATATTCAAAAATATTCAAATATGAACTATCTTACAGATATTTCTCATATAGACATTGAGTCAGTTGAAATGGATGAATGGTATAGTGTTAAACCATGAGATAGAAGAAGAATATTTTTTGAAAATTTTCTTGAGAAATCTGAAGATGGATGAGGGTATACTTTATTTAAGAGATATTTGTCATATATTGATTGAATTGAAAATCCATGAACACAAAATTGAAGAAAAATTGATGAATATATTAAGCCTTATTTTGTAGAACAAAAAGCGTCATTAGCATGAGAATGAGATGAAGAAAAATGGGAAAATTATAGAGAAACTGTAGTTAATCAAATGGATCAATGTAAAGAAATCTTTTCAAGATTTGATACTACAGATGATCTTTTTAACCAAATAAGTAATTTTATTCAGAACAACAAAAATAGTGTAGATTTATTAGTATGATTTTTTTGGTTCAATCTTAAACATGATTTTGTAGAAAAAAATATGGAATATAAGTGAAGTAATTGACAACGAAAATTTGAGAAAGATTATCCAAAGCATTGAATGATGCAGAGTATTTTTTCTGACTTGAAAGAAGAGTGAGTTATTTGAAATACAAATGATAAGACTGAAAAGATAAAAATATTCCCCTATAAAGAGTTATCAAACTCATCATCTTGGAATTCAGAAAAAATGTTTGAAAGATTTAATCAAAGCTATACAAGTAAACCTCTAAAGCTAGATTCATATTTTTTTACTCATAATGAAACATGATCAGAGCATTTACTTATCCATGAATCAAATTTGTATCTCCCATCAAATGACTGCAGTGATCAAAAAGAAATTATTGATTATGTTAATGAATGATTGAGGATATGTGATTCATTATTGAAGTGAAATACTATACAAGAGGATTGATTTTGATACTTGAATATGCTTAAAACAATCTGATTTAATCTTCATGATATACCAGCAATATCAGTATTAAAACATTTTTTAAAATATGTAAAGAATTGTCACACAAGTATTTGAGAAATGATGAAACAAGCAAAAGTAGATCAGAAAGTGTTGGAAAGTTGGAAGGTATGAATAGAAGAAATGTTATGAAACCAGAATCAATTAGTAGTATGATGAGAAAAAAAGGTTTCAAGAATATATAAAAAGGTTTCAAGAATATATAAAAAGATTATGTGAAAGTACATGTGAGATCTTAGGCTTGTTCAAGACCTTACACGTGGTTTGGTAGTATTTGATACACCAATGGAGGCATCAGAGTGAGTTGCTAAAGTTATACAATTTCTAGAAGATCAAGAAGAAGTAGTTCAAATATCTCTGTGTGAGTATACATGAAATTTTACAGAAAAATCTCCTAAAGCAAGTGGATATAGAGATGTTAATCTTTCTGTTAAAATGAATAATGGTAATACTATAGAATTACAGTTTCATTACAAAGAATTTCTAAAATTTAAAAAAGATTGATACATTTTATGAGAAGATTTTATGAGTGAAGGCACTGATTATCAGCATCTAAAATTTGATCAAAAAGAACAAGAAAAAATTCAACATATTGTCAATAGTGATGATAGTATAGTCTTGCCAGAAAATTTTTGAATGCTCTGTCAGACAGGTTTTTTTTTGTTTCATTGAAATGTAAAAACTAGTAAAGAGAATCTACTATCATCTGATACACTGTATAATTTAGCAAGAAGTTGTTGATGAGATAATAAATTAAAGCAAAAAATTGAAAAAATTGAATCTATTTGATATGATGTTGCATGAGGAAGAACCATTGCACATGAAATATTTCACACAAGTGAATAATTTACGATAATGTTTGCGATAATGGAGTTTAGTATTATAATTCAATTATTAATAGTTTACATATAAATATATCATCTTATGAAGAAAGTATTATGTTTAGTAAGTTTTGTACTTGTGCTATTAAATCTATATCAAGTAACGTATGGATATTCTGAAAATGAAAAGCTTGCGGCAGATTTTTTATCTTATAAAGATATTATTGTAGTTCAAGAAAATTGAGATGATTATAAACTAGATTCAAACATAACAAGAAGAGAGATGGCAAAGGTTACTATTAATTTGTCAGGTATATCGTTTATAAATCAATGTAATCAAGATTTCGATGATGTAATTACTTGAGACTGGTGATGTAAATATGCTGAAGCATGACTAAAAAAAGGCTTTTTTGCAAATAATACAATGTTCAATCCAAATAACAGTATATCTAAAATTGAAGCATTGAAAATGATTATGAAATGAACAATGCTTGAGAAAAATACCACATCTGATTGGAGAGAATGATACGTAACT
>CALDZW010000015.1 GCA_937944175.1 uncultured Candidatus Altimarinota bacterium | reverse complement strand
AATAAGGCTGCCTGAGAAATGAAAGAAAGGGTAGCAAAGCTACTCAATAGAAATGCTCCTAGATCACTGTTTGCAAGTAGGGGATTTCCAGCTGTTGGAACTTTTCATAGCATTGGGATATTTATGTTGAAACAAATGCTTGATCCAGGATCACAATTGCTCTGAAACAATTATTATACTGAAATTAGTGAAGCTATATGATTAAGAAAAGATTTTGTTATTTATGATGAATCAGACAAACTTTCAGTTTTGAAATGAATTATTAAAAATGATCTTCAACTTGATGAAAAAGAATTTCCAGCAAGACAAGTAGCATTCTATATTAGTAATGCTAAGAATGCTTTAGTCACTGCTGCACAGTATGAAAAAGAGATTGATTCTCAGATGAAAGAAGTAGTTTGGAAAGTCTATACAAAATATGAAGAGAGATTACGACTTAATAATTCTATGGATTTTGATGATATTCTCACAAAAGCTCTTCAACTTCTTCATATCCCTAAGATTCTTGAATATTATCAAGGAAAATATAAATATCTCATGATTGATGAGTACCAAGATACGAATGCTCCTCAATATAATATTGTAAAGCTTCTTTCACTTAAATATAATAATTTAGCTGTTGTGTGAGATGATAGTCAGTCTATTTATAGTTGGAGATGAGCTAATATGCAAAATATCATTAATTTCAAGAGAGATTATCCAGAAGCTCTCATTGTAAAATTAGAACAAAATTATCGCTCTACTAAAAATATTATTGGTGCAGCAAATAAGGTTATAGAAAACAACACTTCTTGAATCAAAAAAGAACTTTGGACAGATAATATTGAATGAGAAAAAATTACGTATATTGAAGCTCCTGATGATAAATTAGAAGCAAAAATTATTACTGATATTATATCTGCTACTTGAGAAAAATATTCTGAAAATCTCATTCTCTATAGAACCAATGCCCAATCAAGAAAAATTGAAGAAGCACTTATGGTAGCAAATATTCCTTATAGAGTTATTTGAGGACAAAAATTTTATGATAGAAAAGAAATTAAAGATATTTTAAGCTATTTAAAAGCTATCTTTAATCCAGATGATGTAGTAGCAGTAAAAAGAATAATAAACACTCCTACAAGAAAGATATGAGCCAAATCTATTGAAGTACTTGATAACTATAGAGAGAATTTTTGATTGAACTATTATAATATCATTGAAAATGCTGAAGAGATAGAAGAACTTAAGCCAGCTGCAAAAAAAGCAGTACTACAGTTTTGAGAACTCTACAAAGATTTTCTTTCTGAAAGCCAACACCTAGTAGTATCAGAACTCATTCCATATATTATCAAAGCAATTTGATATGTTGAATATCTTACTGAATGACTCTCTCAAGAAGAAAAGGAAGCAAAGCAGGATAATATTAATGAACTTATCACTGTGGCATCTGAATATAATTGAATGGAAGCAAAAGAAAGTCTTTCTACATTTTTAGAAGAAGTAGCCCTTATTACTGATATGGATACAAAAGATGACAGGGAAGAGTACGTAACACTTATGACCATTCATACTTCTAAATGATTAGAAGAGAAAAGAGTATTTCTTACTGGTTTTGAAGATTCAGTTTTCCCAAGCTTTAGATCAGTGTGAGATACTCAAGCACTTGAAGAAGAAAGAAGACTCTTATATGTAGCAATGACGAGAGCTAGAGAGGAGCTCTACATATCAAGATCAATTGAAAGATTTACTTTTTGAGACTATGTGAGAAATCCTGTAAGTAGATTTTTTAAAGAAATTCCTCAAGGGTATATTGAAGATTATGTAATAGACCTAAAATGATCAAACCCATTTTGATCAAGTTTTTGAGACATGCTTTGATGATCTTGAAATTTTTGATGATTTAGTAATACAATATGAGAATGAGCATGACAAAACAATGTAAAAGTGAAAGTACATAATAATGCAGCTGACTTTAGTAGATGAGATAGAGTGATTCACCCAAAATTTTGAACAGGACTTATTACTTCTATGAATTGAGAACTAGCTGAGATTGCTTTTTCTTGAAAATGAGTGAAGAAAATGAATATAAAAATTGCTCCAGTTAAAAAAATTTAACGAATAATTAGCTATTATGAATACTTTGAATAAAAAAATATTTCTCTCTATTGTAATCACTATTATATGATCAGCAGGATTAGTTAGTAATAACACTCAAGCATGTTGAGTAGCTACAGTTGATTGCATAAATACTCAAAATTCATTTAATAACAATTGAGAAGTTAACCCATATATAGAAAAAATTGATCAAAAATTACAACCAAAACTTAAAATAGCTACACAAAAGCTACAATCTTTCACTCCTTTACAATTGCAAATACTTCAAAATAAACTTTCAAAAATTTCAACTAAATATTCTGATTCAACAAAAGTAGTCCCAATTATTCATTATCTTTATTTTGAGATAGCTGTGCTTATGAATAATATAGATGGTTCCACTAGTGTAGTAGATAAAAGTAGCATTGAAGCTATTTTTGAGAATAGTAATCAAAATGCTCAATATTGATCTATAGCAAGTAAAGAGTATATATTTATCTTAGCAAAGCAAGAGGACAAAGTAGCCTGCAATTCATACAAGTCTTGATCAACTAGTGTGCTCAATAGAAATTGACTGTATGGTACATACAATATTGAATTTTGTTGAGAGTACATAAAAGTCAAATCACCAGAATGAGTACTAAACTGATGATACAGTTTATATAAAGCTCAAACCTTGGAGCTCGAAACTTCATGTGACAGCTCTGAAAATACATCTACTATCTGCAATACTCTCACATGTAGATCCACAGATTTTTGATTATGCGTTAAGTCAAAATCAACATGTCAATATTTTGACATGGATGCAAAACATGAGAATAGTAGTTGTAGTTATTCATATACTAAAAACAGAAGAGGGTGCACTGAAAGAATTACTGCATGTAGTGTTCAAGAATGACTATTCCAAGTAAGAGAATGAATCTACAATGCTTGAGATACGAATTATTGTTGGTATGATTCTCATGATAGTTTTATGAATCTTACAACTGAAGGAAATAGAAATAAATTAACAGTGTATGATGTATTACCTGAAAATTTGAAATATAATTGAGCTTGTAAATAACTATTCTCATACTCTTAAAATAAATCATTAAAAGCATTTTGGTTTGGAAAGCATCATTTTTGTGCAAGAGTAGTAAATACCTCTTCATATGTTCAATATATGTTGAGCCAAAAATATTCAGTTAATGAAATTTTGATTAATACTATGTTAATTGCACCATTCAATGCTTTTTTAAATTGATTATAAGTTCAAGTACTGATAGTAAATCATGTGACATCATATTGTAAAAATAAACTTCAGTAGTATTGTGAGAGTCTACTTATTTTAAAATTAAAAAAATGTGCAGATCACTTTTTTATGCAAGCAATAACATTATTTTCATTGATACAGTTGATATTTTTAGTATTTATTTCGCTTACGTATGAAGGGTAATGACATAAAATATCAAATCCTCACTTTTCAATATGTTCTAATGTAGAAGATATATTATTATTTGATGTTTGAAAAAAGTTATAGTTATCCTCAATAGAAAAAATTCATTCATCTTTCAAAATATTATGAGTGCTTTTGTAAAAGTTTAGAATTTTTTTGTTCGTGTAAGCATCTTGAAAACGTAAATTATTTAGTAAGTTATGAGCTGTAATTAACTTATATTTAGAGTTAGTTAATACTAAAAAATCATCCGCTTTTTTCTTAATAAAGTTAATATTCTTGAGATCAGATGATTTAATGCTATCCATTTTTGTAACATAGTCTCAGCGTATTGAAGATTCTCACACAACCTTATTCTTAAAATGAGTCTCAATATCTTTTCAAATTACCTTACTAGTTATGATTTTATCATAAAAATTACACACATTTATATTCCAATCAACTGCTGTAATCAAAGATGTAAAATTATCCATTCTTGAAATTTCAATTGGCTCAATAGCTCCACTTCATAAAAGTAATATTTCAGATGAATCATTTCAAAGGTAATTTAGCAACATTTTTTTATAACCAATACTTCTTCAAATCCATGTGGTTTGACTATCTCATTTTCAAAATATTGTACTAATTCAAGGTAATTTTTTCAATTGTACTTGATTTCTTAATTAATTGACACTGTATACAAAATAAAACATAACCGTCAATTAATCTTAAATTTTAGAACAAGATTCAAAAAAAATGTTCTAAAAATAACATTTTAGAACATTTTTTATATTATAATTACTTATTGTCCATTACCTCACTTCAAGAAAGAAGCTTAGATGCTCTTCACTCAAGATCTTCATTCAAATACACAAGCTTTGCATTATCTTTGACTCAAATAGCTCAGAGAGTTTCAATTCTTGATGAATCTAATAAGAAAGCTAAAACTTTTTCAGCATTTAATGATCAATCAGTTTGCTTAATTAAATCAACTGACTCTTTAAATCATTCTGCAATTTTCATTCTTTGACCAGCCATTCATTCTCATAATAAAATTTTTGATTCTTTTTCAGCCTCAGCTTCTTTTACTTGCATAATTTTTTGAGCCTCAGCTTCATTAAAAGCAGCTTCTTTAAATTTTTCTGTTTCGACAATTTTATTCATAGCTGACATTACTGAACTCTCAAGCTTTACATCTCTTACCTGTATTGAATCAAGTGTATATCAAAATGTCGAAAGCTTTTCTCTAAGTCTTATTTCAATAGCTTCTCATATATCCTCTCTTTTTGCAAAAATATTTTTATGAGTAAAGGCAACTATCATAGCTCTTAATTGTTCATCAATAGTAGCTCTCATCATTGTCCTTGGATCATCAATTTCATAAATAGATTTAAATATATTTCATGATTTTGAATTATCTCAATTATCATTTACATAGTATATTACATTAAGCCCAATGTATGCTGTAACATTATCTTGTGTTACTCACTCAACTTCAACAGAGAAGTTTCTTCTATAGAGTACTTGATTTTTAGTAGTTTCAACAAGTGGAATAATAAAATTAAGACCAGCTCTTAATATTCTATTGTATCTTCAAAAGAATTCTACTGTTTTTACTGTATTTGGAGAAACAATTCTCACAGATAAAACAATAAGAATAATATCCAAAACAACTGCTCCTATAATAACCTGAGGATTTCATGAAAGAAATCATAATATAGGAATGAGAATTAACAATATTGGAATAACAAATCTAAGCATAGCATCATATTTAATAAGTAAAACAGCATTATTATAATTAGATTATAAAAATATCAAAAAAAGATATATTAGAATTTTAATATATCTTTTTGAGTTACTAAAATAGTAAATTATTTTTTCATATTTTCGATAAAATTTTTCACCTCTTGTCACGCAATCTCTTTTGATCAAAGTCATACAGCTAATGCAAATGCAACAGCTCATGCTCAGATAAGAAGTGTAAATGCTTGATTAATAATTTCTCATCCAAGACCCATTTGCTGAAGTCACATGAATGAAGTAAGTACTATAATTGCTCATTTAGCAATCTTTGGAAGAAGTTTTGATGTTGTAGCAGATTGAATTGCTCAAGCAGCTAAGTTAGCCAAGTACATTCAGATTCCAAAAATAATAACTCAAATAAGAATGTTAGACCCAAATCAAATAAACTGATTAATTATTCCTGTAAGATTATCAAATCAGAGTTGGCTAGCAGCTTCTAAAACTGCAAATAATACAATATATACAAATACCAATTTTCAAATAATAGCAGATGGTGTAGCACTTGATTTATTATTTTTAATTCATACAAGACCAAGAACTTTATCAAATCAGAGTCATCCTAGTAATTCTGTAACAAGTTTTGAAACAAATTTACCAATAAAATAAGCAATTGCTACTATTATACCTGCTCATATAAGTTGAGGTATATATGCTGTTATATTATTAATAATTCAAGTGATTGGTGCAAGAAGTTCATCTTGACCTAATTTTGCTAAGATTTGTGGAAGAAAATAGAGAATTACTCCCCAAAATCAAACAGTAGATAAACTTTCAGATATTGAAACACCAGAATCTGAAGATTCTCAAATTTTTTCATCAATCTCTGTAGTTTCAAGTCATTTTGTGATACCTGTTTTTGCTAATGCAGCAAGTACCCATGCAATAATAGCAAGTCATCATGCATTTAGAAGAGGCATAATATACATATTTACAAAATTTCATAATGATTGATCACTTAATATACCTAAGTATGCTAGTCATCAAATAACTGCTCCAGTTATCAGCACAAAATATAATACCTTAGCTACAATATTTCCTACTTGATCCATATCAAGTTTAATTCCAACCTTTTTAAACATTTTTCTAATAAAAGATGCTTTTTTAATAAGTCATCCAACAATTGCAGCAATAATCTTTGCTACAAATATCACTACTAAAACTCAAATTATTACGAGTATTGCTTTGATCAAAAAATTAACATCAATACCATAATTAGCTAATATTTGGTTCATACTCTGACATATTTAGAAATATAAAGTAATCTAATTATAAAGGTTTTGCAATACATGTAAAACTCAGCACTATGTTCATGTTAAAAACTTGTTATTAACTCAAAAAAAACCTTTGTTTTAAAACACTTTTGTTAAAATATTAATAAGCTATAATCGCAAACAAAAAGCTATTTTGAGTCAATAACTACATCTATAACAGCAACAACTTCATTATTTGTATAGCCAGTAATAGTATAAGTATTCTTTCAGGTTCAAAATACATCAAACTCTGAGAATGCCTTATATTCATAAAAATTATCTCATTTTTTAAATTTTTTAAGTTTGTAGTGATCATCAGGATAAATTGAAGATTTATTAGAGAAATCAACACTTATTTGATCAATATTTTTATCCTCTACTTTTCATGTGATAACAGCTCAATTTTTAAAATTACTGCTTGAATCAACAGAACTCACTACCATTTTATCCTTTCAGCTTTTTTGGATTATTTGAGTATTTTTCTCTGTAAAATCTCTAGATTCAAGTTCATTTTCTCATGGAAGATTAGAAATAACTGAAGACTCAAGATTTGCTTGTTCAATTGCTGGAAATGTAAAAGAGACTCCTGAAACAGATACATATTTTTCTTGAGAAAGTTTTATATGTCACTCTTTTCACAAATATGAAGTTTTTTTTCATTGCCTGGTAACTCAAGCAGTGAATTCATTTAAAGTAATAAACTCTTTAGCAATCATAAAATCACTTCCATCTTTAAATTTTAAAGTAATTGTTTCATTACTATGATCATTCATATAGGTATTATCTCCTGTATAAAAGACTTTATAATATAATTCTCAAGCCCTAAAGATAGTTTCTACTTCAAGAGTAGTTTTTCATGTTATATTTGGTATATCATAACTAAACTCTTTTGGTTGTTCTAGAGTTCATTTAATATATTTATTAGATATTCTTTCTATATATTGCTTGTTTTCTTGTAATCATATAGCATTGAGAAAATCAGGATCAACCTTTATACTCATTAGTATATCATTAATTTCTTCTGACCTAGTTTCTAGAAAGGCAAAAGGAGATCACGCTAAACTTGCTCAAGTTGAAAAGTATAACATAATTTTATCTAGCAAGATTTTTGCACTTTCCACATCATCAAATGTTGCACACAAGTTTCATTTTTTATCTTTTTTCAATAAGTTAGACGAAATTCCTTTATTTTCTCATAATTTTATACTTATTATTTCATTAAGAGATTTAACAAGAATCAGTTCACTTGTGAAATTATTGTCGCATATTGGTTCTTTCCTTTTTACATCTATATATTGAAATAATACTCCATTAAGTCATCCAACTACTACATTTTTTCAACCAATCAAACGAATTCATCTTCCACATCACTCATAATCAAAATGTTTTCAATTTTCATTAAGAGATTGTTCATAAAAACCATCTTTTATTGAATGGATAACCTCTCTATAATAATTATGTCTTTCCTCTCAATACTTGATAATATCTCATTGTACTACATCTGGGTTATTCTTTACCCACAGTTCTATTTCTTTTGCAATACAAGCATTTCATATAAATTCTTTGAATGTATAAGTTTTTACCTCAATTCAGTCTTTATATCATTCTGGATATATAAATTTTACTGCACTATTTTTAAATTCATTAAATCAAACAGGAATAATGGGAATATCTTCTATTTTATCAGCAATTATAAATTCATCTGATTCTTTTTTTCCAAAAATATTACTAGTATTGCAACTAGAGATAAAGAAACAACAAATAATCAATATAGCTATTTTTTTCATATGTATTATAATAGAGTAATTATATATACCATATTATAACAGTAGTTTTTATTTATTCAAGAATTTTTTTTAATCTAAATATTTATTTTATTAGCTATATTATTAGTTATAATACAAGGAGTTAAATAAGTCATAAACTATATACTCTCATGTCAGATATAAATAAAAGATTACAAGAATTAAAAACAATAAGAGCATATGAATATACCAAAGAAGATATAAAGCTTCTCAAAGATGAGTGAATCATTAATTGAGTAGGGAACAACTGTCTACCAACTTGGCTAAGATGGATAATGACAAAGCTATTTTTCTATCTTGATTTCAAACATCATGACATATCTTATTGGAAATTAGAATGACTTCCATATAAAGAGAGAGAAATATGAAGAAAAAGAGCAGACTTTTGATTACTAAAATATTCATGGATCCAACCAATTAAGTATATAGAAAAGTATAGTCTAGATAAATGATTTTTTATAAACATAATGATGTTTTTATATACCAGTATAATGTTTGTCTTATCACTAGTCCCATGTATTTTTGTTGCTGTACCTGTATATATTGTAGTGCGCTTTGCATGAAAAAAGAGCTTTGATTCCATTACAAAAAAGGCCTGCTAAAAAAACTATAGTTCACCCTATAGTTTTTTATATTTTAAATTGGCAAGGTCCCCAGGAATTGCACCTAGGCCTCTCAGGGTCGGAATCTGAGCACTCTTCTAGTTAAGCTAGGACCTTATAAACATTATTATAAAGGATAATTAAATATTTCAAATTTAATTAGAATTTAGTGCTCACATATAGGCAAGTCATATAGCATCAGCTGCATCATCTGGCTGAGGTAGACTATCTAACTGAAAAATCATTTGAATTGCTCTTTGGAGCTGTAGTTTTTTTGATTGTCCATTTCAAGTAATAGCTTTTTTTACTTGTAATGGAGTATACTCAAGTATTTCAAGATTGTATTTAACTGCTAAGTACAAAACAACACCTCTTGCCTGTGCTACATCAATTCATGTTTTAATGTTATTTTGAAAAAAAAGCTTCTCAATTGAAATAACATCAGGCTTGTGAGTTTCAATTATAGCAGAAAGATCTGTTCATATTTCAAAAATTTTTATAGCTATATCAATTTTGGGTGTAGTGCTTATAATTCCAAAATCTATAATATCATAATTTCAAGCATTCTTATCAATAAAAGCAAATCAAACGGTTGTTGTTCACGGGTCAATTCAGAGTACTCTCATAGAAAATATAATAAAAGTGGTAATTATTATATAAAAGTATTGACAATAATAAATATCTATGTTTTAATATATATGTAGTTACAAATTCAACACTCTATTTTAAACAATAGATTGAAGTAATGGTAATTACAAAAAATTGTGTGTAATTAATTATTTCTTTTAATATAATTTATATATAAATATATACTAAATTATGCTAAAATCAATACTAATTGATAAAGAACTAATTGATGCAATTGCTAATTCTTTACTACTAAGTGATAAGGAAAAGCTCAATTTCTTAAAATATATCTGATATATGACTTTCTCAGAAAGAAGGGAATTGCAAAAATTAGTATAAAGAAATAAATGGAATACATACAACTATTCTTTTTAGCCCCATTCTAAAACTTAAGAAGAATTCTATTATTAGAATAGAAATATTAAGTAGAAATATAATAAAAGAATGTAGTTTACAAGAAATGTTGTGTGAATACCATAAAAAATTAAAAAAGAATTCTATATGAATTCTTTTTTAATTTGATCAATACTTTTTTTTACAAGTTCATTTGACTCAAGTAAGTCTCTTGTCATATTCTTTTGAGCTCACATATAGCTAATTATCTTTTTCTCACAAAAAAACAAAAGTATTTCATGTAATTCCTGTTTTCACTTAATTTTTTGATAAAATTGATAGAGTGGCAAATAGGGTACTCCTAATTGTTCTCATATCTTTCTCCATGATTTCCTTAAAAGCATATGACTGATAATTCATTTGACTAGCATTGTAGCTGAAAACTTCTTTGGAAAAAAACCAGACTTTTTACACAGTCTAGTAATTTTAGCATAATCACTCGTTTTTATGTTTTGAAATCTTATAAGCCACATTATTATTCTACAGTTACACTTTTAGCAAGATTTTGAGGTTTATCAACATCTTTTCCTAATACTTTAGCAACTCAAACTGAGAGTGACCACAGTGGTATAAGAGGCATAAAAGGGGAAAGAATTGGATGAACACTTGGCACTTCTATAATATCATCATACAGTTCAGCATTTTTGTCTCATCTCGTAATAACTCATAGTACAACTCCTCATCTTGCTTTTACTTCTTGCACATTAGATTCATTTTTAGACCTAAAGAGTCATTTTAGATTCAAGGCAATAGTAGGCATGTCTTTAGTAATAAGTGCTAGTGCTCAGTGTTTTAGTTCTCAAGTTGAATAGGCCTCACTATGAATCTGAGTGAGTTCTTTGAATTTCAGACTACATTCACATGCGGTTCAATGAAGGAGATTTCTTCATAAAAAGAAAAAATTCTTATATTGAGCATACTTTTCAACAAGGTTATTTGTGTGTGTAAGATTATTCAATTGTGATTCCAATTTTTCTGGAAGCTCAGAGAGTTTATCTAAGATATCATGAGCCTCAACAGTTTGAAGATTTCTAGAGAGTCACATACTAATGGCCATCAGAATTAATACTCATAGCTGACCAACAATATTCTTTGTACTAGCTACTCATACCTCTATCCCACTTCTACTAAAAAGTCACATATCGCATTCACGTGCAACCGTACTTCCTACTACATTAACAATTCCAAACGTCAGGCATCATTTACTCTTTACCATTTTCACAGACTCTCTAATATCTGCTGTTTCTCACGACTGACTCATAAAAATATAGAGGCATTTTTGATCAGGAAGAAATGTTTCATACAAAAATTCACTTCATTGACGTGCCTCACATGGGAGTCATGCCAGTGATCTAAACCATCATTGACTTGCTGTTCATGCAAAATAACTAGATCCATTTCAAATAATTTCAATTCTTTCAATATCATATTCATTAAGCCTTTCAAGAGTGGAGCTTTTAATTATGTGTTCATCAAAATCTACTCTTCATCTAAATACATTTCTAATAACCTCAGGGATATCTGCAATTTCTTTATCCGTAAATGTTTCAAAGTCTCACATATCAGCGGCTTGAAAATTATCATTGATTTTTTCTCATTTTCTTCTTACTTCTTTTCCTGAACAAAAGATCGAGTGTTTTCCATCTTCTAATTTAACAATCTCATAATCTTCCAAAGAAATAAATTCATCCGCAACTTTACTCACTGCATTAATATCACTTGATAGGAATATTCCAGATTCTCATATTCAAACAATCATTGGACTTCAGAGCTTTGCTCCAATCAAAACTCAAGGATTTTCTGAATCAACTGCACCAAGAGCATATGCTCACACAAGCATTTTTGTAACTTTTTCTACAGTTTCTAGTAAGTCTCAAGTAAATTGTTCTTCAAGCAATTTAGCAACCACTTCCGTATCAGTGTCAGAATAAAATTCATGTCATTTTGATTCTAAGCCTTTTTTTAGCTCTCTATAGTTTTCAATAATCCCATTATGAACAACAAAGAATCTTTTATTAGAAGAATAGTGAGGATGAGTATTTGCTTCAGTTACTCAACCATGAGTAGCCCATCTAGTATGAGCAATTCAACAATTATAATCTCCCTTTTTATTGCTATTTTTTTCAACTTTTGTAGCAAGGTTAGTTACTTTACCCACAGCTTTTTCAAGAAAGATCTCTCCAGTTTTAGTGATTCAAAAAACACCAGCGCTATCATATCCTCTATATTCTAAATTTCTCAGTCATTCAACCAGTAGGGGAACAGCATTTTCAGATCAGTTATAAGCAAAGATTCCACACATAATTTGTTAATAAAAAAATAATACAGCTAGTGTATTATTTGAAGT
>CALDZW010000014.1 GCA_937944175.1 uncultured Candidatus Altimarinota bacterium | reverse complement strand
CAGGGCAGTCAGTTTATGCTGCAACTAAATGGTGAGTGAGGGGTTTTACAGATGTCTTAAAATTAGACTTACAAGATACCAATGTACGTGTAGCCTGAATCTATCAAGCGGGGACAAAAACTGAAATGTTTGAAAAAGCAGGACAGGACTTCCCAATTGAAAAATTTACTGATCCAAATGACCTTGCTGATGTTATTTGACATATGCTGACTCTTCCACCAAAAATTTGGTTAAATGATGTAAGAGTTGAATACTAAACATGTGTTTTTAGTTTCTTTTAAGATATACCCTCTATACTTTACATATTAGTTCTTAATAATACTATATGGAAATAATAGGAAGGGTATTTTTGTTGCTGTATGCCACTGGTATGCTTACATCTTGTGACGGCTGATCACAAAAACATGATTCAGTACAGGAATCAGCAATAGTAGATATCAAAACTCAGAGATCTATAATTATTGAAGAAGAGGAAGCATGACTATGAGCTTCTTTACCAAGAAGAGAGATAGAGTTATGAGAAGAAAATGTAGGGATAGCAGGTATGCTGTCGACAACAAAAAAAGATCAAAAATTTATGAATTCAGGACTTCTGACTGATACAAGCAAGACTTCTATTGATCTTAATTTAGTCCTTGGATGATGACCAAGTAAAGATGGAATTCCAGCAATTAATAACCCTAAATTCTATAGTATATCAGAGGCAGAAGAGAAGTTAGATTTTTTGAATATAGAATCTACTGGAATAGCTGTTGAGATTAATGGAGAAGCAAAGTTCTATCCATACAATATTTTGGTATGGCATGAAATTGTTAATGATAGCGTGTGATGAAAAGATATATCAGTAACATTCTGCCCACTCTGTGGAAGTGCAATTGTATATGATAGGAATATAGATTGAGAAACATTAAGATTTGGGGTTTCTGGAAAGTTGTATCAATCAAACCTGCTTATGTATGATGATTCTACAGAGAGTCTTTGGAGTCAAAGTATTTGAAAGGCAGTAGTATGAGAAAAAACTTGAAAGGAATTAGAGTATATTCAGTCTAATTTATTGACATTTGGAGACTTTAAGAAAAATTATACTGCCTGACTTATTCTGACAGATGATACAGGAGCTATAAGAGATTATACTCAAATTCCATACTGAGATTATACTGAAAATAATGATTTGTATTTTCCAGTCGAGAATAGTGATGAAAGTTTCTCACCAAAAGAGATGTTTTATATTGTGAATAACAAAAAAGATTCTCTAGCATTTTTGCTATCAGATCTACGTACACAAAAACAAGCTGTACTCACAGTATGAAATGATCTGTATACAGCAAGCTTCAAAGACGGTATTATAGAGGTAGAATTAGCCTGAGAGCTGCTTCCAGGGTATTATGAAATGTGGTTTTCTTGGGCTACTCATAATACTTGAAATAAAAATATTTGGAAAGCTGAGTAATGAGCCTATTTAGTAATTTTTTCAAAGGCCATTTTCATACTAACAAAGATGAAGGCAAAGAGTCCTACCAAAAACCAAATGTTTCATATAAAAATCACTCCTATAAACATTTTTTGAAAGATAAGGAGTACAACAAAGGTAAGAAAAATAAGCATCATGAGAGAAGAGATTTTTCCAAATCATGGTACACTATCAAGTCATACACTTTTTTGAATAATAATAAAAGTTGCAATCATTGAAGCAAGAGGGAGGAAATACAAAAGAGCATTAAGCTCTAATAAATTTCATCCAACAATAAAGAGTGAATACAGGGTAAGTATTAAAGATAAAATCCCAGGAATACTTACAATATAAATGAGTATGCTATCAAGTACTTTGACTCAAGTATTAGATCCATGCTTTTTTTTGAACAAAGTTCCAATTCAAGCTGACAATGGAATTGCTAAAAAGAAATAGAGAATTTCTTTTTGATAATTAAGTGAGATGTTTAAGATTTCTTGGAGTGTCATGTGAGTGATTTTATGAATTATATTATTTTCAGTATAGCATACATATTACAGAGAAACAAAAAGTAATCATCAAAGATCAAGAAAGTTGAGGAATTTGCAGAACCGATTATTTAGATGCCACAATCCTTCTTCTTATTATAATTATCAAGTATATAACTATATTAATAGAAAAAATAAAGATAGGATAGAGAGAATTTATCAGCGAGAAACTTGTTAAAGAAAGTAATACAAAGATAAGTCAGATTGATTCTATTAAATAGACATATGGGTTTTCAGAATAGGGATCAACAAAGGTTTTTCTCATCATTGGTGAAGTGGCTATAAAATCAAGTCATACAAGTAATAAGAGAGAATAGAGAGGGTTTCAAGAAACATACCATATTGGTATAGTGATAAGTCAGAGTCATAAACAAAATTTATCAAAAGCTGTAACATCATTTGTTCAAAATTTCAAAGATAATAGAAAAGATGCCAAAGAAAAAAATGCTATGAGTCATAAGTAGATAGATCAGTATGAAGGCTCATTTGATACCTGAATTGTGAAAATGAGTCATGTGATTATGAGGTACAAAAATTCAGTATACCTATGTGGTTTTGTTTCACCTGTAAAAATTGAATAATAATATACAGAGTAAGTTATAACTGTCATTATTCATCAGATTATTGCAAACAATAGTTGTATGTCCAAAGTGGTAGTATTGTTATATTATAGGGTTTTTATTTTGCTTTTTGCTCAGCTTCAAATTCATATTTTGAGGTGGTATCAACTCCTGTATATCCACCATCAACCACAAGTGTGGTTCATGTGATAAAACTAGCTTCTTGTCATAATAAAAACCAAGAGGCAGAGGCAATTTCTTCTGGAGTTCCTAGGCGTCACAGTGGAGTGATTTTTTTAGATAAATTAAAAATTTCATCTGTATCCATGACTCCACCTATCCGTCAGGCTACTACTGCATTTATTCGTATTCATTGTGGTCAGAGATTATTGGCATGTGTTTTTATGAGATTGTGCAGATCAGCCTTGCTACTGGCGTAAGCAGAGGCTCAAAATGATCATGAAAAGGCTTCTGTACTTGTAATAAGAACAATACTTCATCACGTTTTAATAGAATCTTTAAGTTCATGAATAATAAGATTAGGCATATTGAGATTTACATATACGAGCTTATCATAGAGATCATGAGAAAAATTGTTTAGATCTTCCATTTCAAAGAGCATTTGCACATTAATGACTCCATCAATTTTTGTTCATTTAAGACTACTGGTGAAGCTTAATAAACTTTCTTTGTTCCCATGATCAACTTCATATAATTCAATAGTATTATTGTCACTAAAAGTACTCGCTTTTTCAGATAATTCTTTTTCATACGTTCCAATTACTTTATGTCATTCAGACAGAATTCTTGAAGTAATAGCCTCTCCAATTCATGCTTCAATGGCTCATGTGATAACGTATGTTTTCATATATATAATGTTTATTTTTAAAATACTTTTTTAACCCTAGAATATCAAGTCATATTTAAGTCATTTTTAGCATTTAAGCAAATCGCCACTTTTTATTATGCCTATTTTACAGTAAAAAATAATACAATAAATAATAAAAGTGTCTAAAATATTGACACTTTTATTATTTTAGAGTATTTTGTACACACTACATTACATAAAATATTTATGGAAGATATTACAAAAATACTTGAAGGAATTGGTGTATCTGAGAATGAGGCAAGAATTTATGTGGCATTACTCGGAATATGAAAAGCATGAATAACTCAGATTGCTGATAAGTCATGACTAAAGAGGACTACAATATATTCATATGTAAATCCTTTACTTGAAAAAGGATTTATAAAAAGAAGTATTTATGGAAAAAGGACATACTTTTTGGCAGAAGATCCTCAGAAACTTTTAAAAATTTTTGAAAAGAAGAGAAGTCAAATGATTAAAAGTATGCCAATATTGGAATCTTTGTACTCACAAAACTCACCAAATCCAAAATTAGAGTTTTATGAGTGAAAAAACCAAATAAAAAAACTATATGAAGAAATATGGTCTTCTGGTGAAAATATCAAAACCTTTTTTTCTCCGGAGAATTTTTACAAATTATTTTGAGCTGAATTTGATAGAAAACTAAACAATCTTGAAATGAAGGCATGAGGAGACACAAAAGATCTTATTAGTAACAATACATTTTCAAAGACATTTCTCAAGAACAGTCCCTGTAGGCCACCAAAGCTTCTTCCTAAGAGCTTTACATTTGATGCAGACACAATTATTATATGAAACAGTGTGGTAATGGTTTCATTTGAGCCACTGTATGCTATAAGAATTAAGAACAAGCCACTTGCTGATTTTCAAAGAAATGTATTTAATTATTTTTGGAAAGT
>CALDZW010000013.1 GCA_937944175.1 uncultured Candidatus Altimarinota bacterium | reverse complement strand
AAGTTCTTTTTTTGAATATGAGTTGTATGAACCATATTTCCTGTTTCTGTTGAATAATATGCAACATATGTTCTTTTTCCTTTAGCCATTGGTAAATATTTTAAATAGTATTAAATTTTGAGCTGATTATATAAGCAAAATTTGAATAAGCAAATTTTTTTATGTATTGTAGGGTGCAAATGCATTCACACCCTACAATAGCTCTACACCTTCATTATATCATCACTTTTTTTCTTTGTTTTTTCATCAATTGAAGTATTTGTAGTATTTACCTCTTTTTGAAGATCTTCCTCATAATCTTTTTTGGCATCCTCACTTATCTCTTTAGCATCTTCTGCTTTTTTAATATCTTTTACACAGTCCCCACGTACATTTCTCACAGACACTTTTGCATCTTCTGAAAGCTTTTTTACTATTTTTACCATTTCTTTTCTTCTCTCTTCTGTTAACGGTGGAATCACTATCATTATTGAATCTGCCATTGTTTGAGGATTAAGTCCTTTTCCAGAATCTGAAATAGCTTTCCCAATAGCTGTAATGATAGTTTTATCCCATGGTTTAATACTGAGAGTCTGAGCATCAAGTGTTGAAACTGAAGCTACATTTTTGAGTGGCTGCATTGTTCAAAATTGTTCCACCATAATATCGTCAACAATCATAGGATTAGCTCTTCACATTTGTATTTTAGAGAATTCCACATCAAGATGATTAAGAGCTTTTTTAAATCACTCTTTTGCTGTATCTAGCATAATAAATGTATATTATATAATAATTAAAAATTATTTTATAAATAATAAGATATTTGTCAAAAAGTCTTTACAAAAGTAAAAAATGGATAAAATACATGCTATAATTTACTAAAATAATAGTACATATTATGTCATTAATACTTGAGGTAAAAAATGTCACAAAACTTCTTTCAAAAAAAGAAATACTCAAAAATATTAGCTTTTCAGTAAATAGTTGAGAAATATATTGATTTTTATGACCAAATGGAGCATGAAAAACAACAACTATGAAGTCAATTATGTGACTCATTGAGCCAGAAAAATGAACTATTAGTGTATTTTGAAGTGTGTGACTTGATCTTGAAGACAAGAAAAAAATTGGTTTTATGCCTGAAAACACCTATCTCTACAAACACCTCACATGAAGAGAATTCCTAAAATTTAATGGGGCATTTTTTGATATAACATGAGAACAATTAGATAAAAAAGTAGATTCACTCCTAAAGAGAGTATGACTTGATGGAGCATGAGATAAGCACCTCCACTCTTACTCAAAAGGAATGCTCCAAAGGGTATGACTTGCGCAATCAATCATCAATGAACCAGAGCTACTCTTTCTTGATGAACCTATGAGTTGACTCGATCCTATTGGAAGAAAAATGGTAAAAGATCTTTTAGTAGAGCTCAATGAATGATGAACAACTATATTTTTCAATACACATATTCTCGCTGATGTAGAAAGTATTTGTAGTAGAATTGCTATTATTGATCAATGAAAAATAGTGGTAGAAGGAAAGAATATCTCAGATATATCTTGAGGTTTAGAAGACTACTTTATAGAGCAAGTGTCTGAAAAAGCATACTAAATAATAATATTTTTTTCTAAAAATTTCCCTGTTGCCATAAGCTGGGCAATTATTGGAAGAGTAGACATTGACATAATTTTCTCAACTCATTCAATATCTGTAAATAATTCTTGATCTGGGGTAATTAGTTCTGGGCGTTTATTCATCTTTATTCATGATTTTTGAAAATCAAAACTAAGAAGTGAGTCTTCAAGAAATGAATTATGAGATCCTCCTCACACCAAAATAAACCTTGAGGGACATTTACGTGTTCCAAGAATTTCTTTCATTCCTTCAATTAAAAACTGATTGAATATTTCTAAGAAACTTTCTTTTTGATTCAGAAATAAGTCTTCTCTATTAAGCTTCTTAATAACTTCTGATCTGTTTTTTCATGATTTTTTTGAGATCTGAGAAATAAGACTCTCCATTCATACTCAAATCTTTTCTCCTCATAAAAACATATCATCATCAGATTTAATTGAAACAAGAGTTGTTGTATTTCAGACACTAATATACACACATCCTGCAGAATCATTATCTATATAAGTAAGTGCATATTCCTCTGGTATAATCTGAATTATTGATTTTCATATGAAATTTACAATATCTGAAATCATCTTAACATTCTCTTTTGGAATATAAGAATGTATCATTCATATAGTAACATCTTCACCATATAAGACTGATCCAGATGATACATCTACTCAATCTAGAGTAATTGAAGAGATATTTTTCATGATTGCAAGCATATCAATAGTCCCAATTCATAATTTTTGTTGAATTTCATGATCAATTGGTCAATCTGCAAGTGTATGCACATGGTTAATAATATGCGTGAGCTCTTGTTGAGAAAGGGGGGTGTCTGATTCATTCCTCTTGTGAGCAAATTTCTTTGAATAAAAAAATTGAGGACTAAAAAACGGATTGATCACCACTTCATCAGATTCAAAGTTGTTACCTCCATCTGCTATTACAATTGCCTCAGAAATAGCTTCAGTTATGCCTGAAGTGTTAAGAATTTCATTATTAACACTATCAAGCCTTGATTGTCTTTTTTCTCAATACCCAAGAATAGATATCTCTCAGTGATCAAATGAAGCAATAAGAACTCTCACTTTATAACTCCCTACGTTTATAATGGTTATAGTTCTTGATTGATCTATCTTTGTTGTACTAAATGGTGACACAATATGGTAATATGTAGTATTAATTTCATTTTTCTTTTTCAATTTGTCTTAGTAAGACATTTCATTCTAACACATCTCCATGACTAATCAGAGCCATTGCTAAATCTTCTGTTATCAGTTCATCTCATGGATTTAAATGCAATGCTCTTTTAAGTATTGATATACCTTTTTCTGCTTCTCATGATAGAGTATAGGCAAATCAAAGATTTCTGAGTACTTCTGCATTATTTCAAAATAATTTATTAGATTTTTCAAGAAACACTAATGATTCTTTTACTTTTTCTCCACTCAGAAGTAAAAATCATTTTAAATAATTTCCAGTAGCAGATTCTGGATTTAAAACTAATGCAAAATCAATTGCCTTCTCTGCTTTTTCTAGTTGAGCAGAATAAATATAAATATCTCAAATTTCTTCAAAAATTCTATAATCATCACTGTACTTTGATACATTAGACTCAAGTAATCTCAGAGCTTCATCAAACTTTTTATCTTCTTTTAGTGATTCAACAGTCAATATTACTTGTTGAAGATTATCTGTTTCCATATATTGATTTTTGGTTATTAATGTCTCTAAATAGGTTCTTAAACTTGTTCAATTTATTGTAACATTTCTCAAAAATAAATCAAAATTTTTTTAGAAAAACAAAAAAAACTATATAATACTGTTATATTATCTTTCTGTTAAACAAATAATGATCCATATAATTGCTGATTTTTCAAAAACCTTCACCAAATCTGACAAACCTACAACTTGGTCAGCACTAGCTGTATCATGACTTCTGTGAGATACATATATCCAGAAAAGAAATCAACTATTTAAT
>CALDZW010000012.1 GCA_937944175.1 uncultured Candidatus Altimarinota bacterium | reverse complement strand
TGCTCACATAAGAGCAATAACTGCTGCTGTACTTAACATATTTCTACTCAATAGATGAGTAGATCTCTTTGGTATCTTTTTCATATTGTATAAAAAAATAAGTAAAATAAATTATTTACTACAATATAGTACCATATTAAGAAATATATTGGCAAGAAAAACTTGTAGACAATTTGTTCATTTTATTTATTTAAAATATTAAATATATACAAACTATATAAAAATTTGAAATATTTATTTTTTTATTATACTAAGTTTGTGTAGAAAATATTTTTTGCACACACAAAACGGTTTTACAAGCAAACAACAATTCGCCGTAAAACAACCTTTATATAATTAACCGTTTTTAGTATGGACTTAAATAAGGCACAAGTAATTGGAAATGTGACTCAAGATATTGAGCTTAAACAAACTCCCAACTGACAAAATGTTACGAGTTTTTCTGTAGCCACTAACAGATCATGGACTGATTGACAATGAAATAGACAAGAACAAACAGAATTTCATAATGTTGTTCTCTGGGGAAAACTTGCTGAAATTGCAGGGCAATATGTAAAAAAAGGACAGAAAGTTTTTCTTGAATGAAGACTGCAAACAAGAAATTGGGAAGCTCAAGATGGGAGCAAAAGATACAGAACTGAAATAGTATGAGAAAATCTTATTATGCTCTCAAGAAAAGATGACAATTGAGGATGAGGAATGCCAATGAAAAGTGAGCCTACTGAAATGAATAATCCAACTCCTGCAGTAAAAAAGACGACTCCTAAACCAGAAGAAGAGATCTCTATAGAGGATATTCCATTCTAAAAAAATATTATAAATACCTGCAGGGTACGAATCCATTCGTACCCTATTTTTTTTAAAACAGATTCTTAATTTTTTCTTAAGATACTCTCTTATACTTCTATAAATATCAAAAAATATTTATACTAAAAAAATATTTTTTGGTCAACAGATTTTTCACTATTAGACTAGAAAAATATTTTTTTCTCTCTATAATTGAGGTCTGTAATAATTCATATATTTTACATTACAAAATAAATAGAACAAAATGGAACATACAACTACTAATGAAGATATTCTCAGACAGCAAGAGCTCATTGAAAAAGTTATACAAGAAGTGCATAAAAAAGTAGTAGGACAAAAAGGTCTTGTACAAGATATTATTATTGGACTAATTACTGGATGACATGTCCTTTTAGAATGAGTTCCTTGAGTAGCAAAGACTCTTGCTATTGAAACTCTTTCTAAAAGTATTGCTCTAGATTTCAAGAGAGTACAATTTACTCCTGATCTCCTTCCAAGTGATTTAATTTGAACTCAAATCTATAACCAAGTAAGGAGTAGTTTTGAAACAAAAAAATGACCAATTTTTACTCACTTTTTATTGGCTGATGAAATCAACAGAGCTCCATCAAAAGTTCAGTCAGCACTTCTAGAAGCCATGGCAGAAAAACAAATTACCATTTGAGATGAAACCTATCACCTCGATATGCCATTTATAGTTCTGGCTACTCAAAACCCAATTGAACAATCAGGAACATACAAACTTCCAGAAGCTGAGCTTGATCGTTTTATGATGAAAAGTATGGTTTTGTACCCGAGTATAGATGAAGAACAAGAGATTTTACAAAAACTTGATTCTATTGAACATGGAGACATTCAGCAAGTTATGAATAGAGAAGAGTTGCTAGAAATTCAAAAAAGTGTGAATTCTATTCACTGTGGTGAAAATATTATTGGATATATAACTAGCATTGTAGAAGCCACTAGAGCTTCTCATGCATATCTCTCATATTGAGTCTCCCCTAGATGAAGTATCTCACTTCTTAAGGCTGCCAGAGCAGTAGCATTTCTTAATAAAAGAGACTTTGTCATTCCAGAAGATGTACAAGAAATTGCAAGTCAGGTTCTCTCTCATAGGCTCGTGAGAAATTATGAAGCTATTGCTGAAAACGTTAGCAGTGAATCAATAGTAGCTGATATTTTGAAATCTGTAGAAATACAATAAATATGAACTCAAGATATAAAGAACTCGAAATAAGTATTAAGAAAAAACTCAATGGAAACTTTATGGGGTCTTTTAATAGTGCTTTTAAATGACTCTGAGTTGAGTTTGAAAGTCTGAGAGAATATATTCCAGGTGACAGTATTAAAAGTATTGATTGGAAAACCACAGCAAAACTTGGGAGTGTTCATGTAAAAAACTATGAAGAAGAAAAAGATCTCAATGTCCTTTTCTATATTCAACTGACTGATAGTTTATCTTTTTGAAGTAAGTATAAAACGAAACAACAAACTCTCGAAGAAATATTTTTTCTCCTAGCGCAATGCTCAATTAGTCATTGACTTTCAATTGGTGGATACATTACTTTTGATACTCACAGGTCAATCTTTATTGAATTTTCAAAATGAGAAGAAACCATTATTCGTATATTAAAAATTCTAGAACAGCCACTTGACTACCATGTTCAAAGCAAACATATTCCACTCAAAAATCTTCACTGTAAGAATAATCTTATTTTTATACTGAGTGACTCTATCATACCTCAACATTCTGAAATCACGTATCTAAACACATATAATGAGATTATCTACCTGAGTATCTCTGATGATTTTGAGAATAATCTTATAAGTGAAGAAATAGATATATCCTATTGAAATGGATTTTCAAAAAAGCTATTTGCATGATTTTTGTGAATTACAAAGCAAAAAGATACTAAAAAGAAGAAGTATATAGAGCTAAGACAAAAAAAAATAGAGCATACCAAGAAAACTCTTGGAACAAAAAATATAAGCTCTCTTAATATTTCTGATACCGATGATATATTTTTAGTTTTCTATAAATTCTTTATGAACTATAAACATTAATTATGAAGAAACTCCTATATTACATTATTATTACATGTTGAATATTTATTCTTAGTTGAATAAGTATTTTTGCAGCTACTTCTATTGATTTTTCTACTCAAAAAACTGACTATCATATAGATGATACTATTCAAGTAGAAATAAGTATTCAGTCTGATGAAAGGATTGGATCAGATGTTTCTATCAACTGAATTGATAATTTTCAAGTAGTATGAAAAAGGCAATCCCAACGTACTTCAATTATCAACTGATCTCAAACTTCAATATTTGATCTCCAGCTTACTTTGCTAGCTGAAGAAGCATGAACATTTAGTTTATGACCTGTTACTGTTCAATGAAGTTCTGGAACTATTAGTTCAAAAGTACTTGAGCTCACTATCACAGGAGAACGAATAATGGTAAATAACTCTCTCAATACTTTCAAAAAAAATACCTGACAACTTGCCCCAACACCTGCAAATGATGATGAAGAAGAAAATAATATTGATAATATAGTGTTAGATTCATCTAGTGGTTCTCTTACTCCAAAGGAGATCCTCTGAGTTGACGGAGAAGTCATGAAAGATATTTATCCAGAGAAATGATATCTGTATTGATCTCTTATTTCAAAAAATTCACTCATATTTTTATTCTTTGCATTTCTTGCACTTGCCTTCTACAAAGTATTAGAACACTACCTACAAATATATAATTCAAAAAAAATAACTGGTCCTCAGCCTATAAATACAGTAGTAAAAAAAGAAGTAGTTAACTATAGTCAGCTCATTAGTGATCTTGAAAAAAATCATATTGAGAGTAAAAAAGATCTATTTTATAGTGAAGCTACAAAGATATTTAGAAAATTTTTATGAGACAAATTCTGAAATGTTGCAGCAAGTACAAGTTTCACCCAGCTTCAAAGAACCATTCCTGAAGAAAAAGAAATACTCAAAAGCTATGCCCAAATTTATTTTCCAGAATATAGCAAAATTCCTGATTCTATAGAAGAAAGAAAAAAAATTATATCTGATTTAAAAAGTACTCTCCTCTAATAAACATGCAAGAAGAACTGCACATCTTTTGAATATACTTCCTCTCTCCTTTATTTTTTGTGAGTATTATTTTTGTTCCAGTAATTATTTATTTTTTCTTGAAAAGACAGAAATATTTAGTTCTGAATAAAAATATTATTACTGATATAGAACATGCTTTTTGAACAAGTAAAAAATATTTCTCTATTCATATTGGGCTTATAAGTATGATACTTCTTGTGTTTATACTTCTTCTTGCAAATCCCCATATACCAAATCATAAACAAAAAGTAACCAAAAATGGTATAGATATTGTGCTCGCACTTGATATCTCCAAATCAATGGAAGCAACTGATTTACAGCCATCAAGAATAAAAAAGGCTCAAGAAGCACTTCTCTGATTCATTGAAAAACAAACAACTAATAGAGTTGGTCTCATTATGTTTGCCTGAAAACCAATCTCAAGTGTCCCTCTTACTTTCGATTATAATATATTAAAAGAATCAATCACTCTGCTTTCAACTGATTCTCTCAGTCAAAATGTTCCTGGTCTTGATGGTACTGCTATATGAGATGCTCTACTTATGAGTAAAAACATGTTTGAAAAAACTGAAAAAAATACTCTGTCTGATGATAAAAAAAAGGAAAAAATTGAAAAAAAGAAAGACTCTGAAAAAAGAAAAAAAGTCATTATTCTCTTAACTGATGGAGATGCTAATAGGTGAGTAGATCCAATAATTACCAGCAAGCTTCTAAAAGAACATGATATCACTGTATATCCCCTATGAATAGGAAGTAAAGAAGGTTGAGAAATTGTCTTTAATAATGGAATTTTTCCTCAAAAAGCACGTATCCCTCCACTCAATACCAAAGCATTAAAAGAAGTAGCAGAAATTACTTGATGATACTTTTTTAGGGCTACAGATAATCAAAGCCTTGATAAAATATTTCAAAAACTCTGAGAATTAGAAAAAAATGATATTGAAGTTACCGTCATAAAACGTTATAGTCCTTTTTATAGTCCATTCATATATGTATTAGTCATATTATTATGAATATATTTCTTCTTACTTACTAGAAAAACTAGAATATAACCCCTGTATATGAATATAGAAAATCTTACCATTGTCACTGTTATCATCTTTCTCATTATTGTCTGAGGGATGTGAATTTTATGATGGAAATTTTATACTCAGCGAAAATTGTTAGCTCAAAAATACTCCCTGTTATTTTGAAAAGATAACTCAATCTATACAAAATATATTGCTTATTTTACAAGTCTCATTCTTATTACTCTTGGAATATTTACCATCCAATATACAAGTAAGTCTTCATCAGATAAAAGTTGAAACTGAGTTGATATAGCATTTGTTCTTGATGTTTCAAAATCTATGAACTCCCTTGATTATCAAAATGATGAGTACTATATTTCTAGATTAGATTATACTAAAGAACTCTTAAGTGATTACATAATTGCACATCCAGAAAACAGGTACTGACTGGTAATTTTTGCTTGAGATGCAGTGAGTGCTTCCCCACTCACGACAGACCATTCAACCTTCCTTACGTTTCTAGAAGGGATTGACTATACTAATCTTTCTGTTCAATGAACAAATTTAGAGAAAGCTATTGAGCTTGGAATTCAGAGATTATTTGTTTGAGTACAAAATACTGATGAAGAACGTTCAAAAGCACTTATCTTACTCTCTGATTGATGAGATGAAGGTGATAGAGTTGATCTTGATTACATCAAAAAAACTCTCCAGAATAAGCCTCTTTCTACTATGGTAATTGGTGTAGGGAAAAAATCCTGAGCAAAGATTCCTGATGGAAGAGATAGATTTTGAAGAATACGATTCCAGAAATACCAATGAAAAGAGGTAGTTACAAAACTCAACTCTGCTCTTCTCAAGGATGTAGCACAAGCAATTAATGGACCATATATTACTATAGACAATCTCAATTCTTGAAAAAAAATAGAAAAAAATCTTGAATCTCTTGAAAAAAAAGCGCTAACTCTTCATAGCTCTGGAGAGAAAAAAGATGCTTCAAGATGGCTTGCTATTCTTGCGCTTCTCTGCTTCCTTTTCTGACTTTTATATTCACCTCAGCCTAAAAAATAATTTCCATAACTCTCTCTGCCTGCCGGCATCTCTCTCTTTACAAGAGAAAGAAATATTGTTTTTTTATATCTAATTGTAAACTATGAACAAGACATATATCATTTTCTGAGCAATCACTTCTATAATATTTGTAGGGATAAATTTTGTAAATATTAGTAACTACATAGCCAATGTTTCTTGAAACTATTCACAAGCAACTAATAACAAGTGACTCTACAATCATGCTACCTGAGAGGTTACAGACTGAGAATATATAAATAGTATTGCAAGCTTTAGTTGAGTTCTGCAAAAAAAAGACTTAGAGAAAGAAATTCATTTTTCTTCATATCATAATATGGGAAATGCATTTTTTAGAGCTTCTGAAAAAAATCCTATAGAACAAATCAGCTTGTTGAAACAGTCAATTGATTCTTACCAAAAAGGACTTGAGATCACTGTAGACGAATATACACAAAAAAATCTCAAATATGTCCAGGAACAACTCAGAATTGCTGAACTCAAAAAAAAGTTAGAAGAACAAAAGAAAGAAGATGAAAAGAAAAAGCAAGAAGAAGAGAAGCAGAAAAAAGAAGAGCTAAAAAAACAACAAGAGGAACAAAAAAAACAGGAAGAAAAAAAACGTAAAGAAGAAGAAGAAGAAGAAGAAGAAGAGAAAAAAAAGCAAGAACAACAACAAAAAGATTGAGAGGAAACATGAGATAAAGAGAGTGGACAAGAATGAGAAAAGTGATGAGAAGCAGCTAAAGATCAATGATCTGATCAAGGTGATTCTCAAAAAAACGAACAATGAGAATCTCAATCTTGAGAAAAAAAAGAAGATGAAAATGCTGAAAACATAGAAGCTCCTTGAGAAGAAAAATCAGAAGAACAATGAGAACAATCTGAAGATACTCAATGAAAAGAGTGAGAAGAAACTAACGAATCATGAGAAGAATGAAAAAAATGAGAAGAATGATCAGAGCAGTGACTCAGTGATGATACAAAGCAGGCACTAGAACAAGAAGCAAAAAAACTAGAGCAGATGCAATGAGAAATTTGAAAACATTATAATAAAAAACACCAAACAACTAAAGATCCATTTGATGATTTCAAAGAATTCTTCTGAGGTGATGCCTTCTTTGATAACAGCAGCTTGAATCCAAATGAGAAAAAAGACTGGTAATACCAGTCTTTTTTCTCAAAAGAAACTAATTTCTTCTTTTTTTATTTTCTTCAGCATACTCTCACATAAGACATCTCCCTACATATGGGAACTCTTTTGTCACAATATACATGTATTCTCCATTGATTTTTACTCCATTACACTCATCCAAGTCTCATATAGCTTTATCATATAACCAATCACCTGTTAGATCACCATCAGGAGAGGTTCAATCTATATCTATGCTTGGTGATCATGGTCACGTAATAGTACACGACTGACCTTTCCTTGGAACTGTTGATAACTTATAACTCGGTTTGTATTCTCAACTTTTGGAATAATACACAAGATGTCAGTCTTTAGCAAACCCAATATGGACTAAGTCACTTGTGTCTGTGTCAGTATAATCAATAAGTCCAATAGGGATACCATGATAATGATAGGCTCAGTTTGGTTGAACGTGTGCATTATGATGATCTATCCCAAGGTTTCTTATATCTTGAAATCCCTCCACTATATACTCTTCTCCACTTTGACAATTAATTCTCTCTGCTGTTCCTGGGGAAAATTGTACTCCATTTATTCCAATAATTGGATCTTTTACAGATTGTGCTGTTCAAGTATATCTAGGTTGAAGCGGAAAGCTATAGTTTCTTGATTGAGCTTCGATTCCATGTGGGTTCCCATTTCCTGGAAAATCTCACGTATCATGGTTTGGAAGTGCATTTGTAGTCATTGTCCTATTGATTGAATCAAGAGTAACTTCTGTTTTTGTTCAATATATGTCACTATCTATCATATAATCTGATAGATACCCTGATTTTGAAGAAATATTTCATGAATTATTCCCAGAATGGCTACTGCCATTATCTGATTGATGATTATTACTGATACCTACCTGTGCATTTGACCAAGAATCAGTGCTACGTAGATCTTTCAATGCTGATTCTAATTGTAATTTTGCTGTGAGCTCTACTGAAGTAAGAGTCTTATCAAGTAAGTTAATATTTTCATATGGATCTTTTACGAGATCATACATCTCTTCTCATGAAGAAATAACAAGTAGCTTATACTGATTGTCTCTTATGGTATATCACTCATCTGATTCTCAATATACATATTGCCTCTCTCATAAAATATCTCTAGAAAAAGAATCTCTGAAGCTTATTGAATTATAAATGCTCTTTGTCCCTGTTTGAGCAAGATCAGCAATGGTAGCATACAGGTCTGTAGTATTAACAAGCATATCTTCCCTTTCTCATTTTCTATCCACACCATAACCAGAAACAATCATTGGAACATTAATACCTCCCTGATACAAGCTTCATTTTGATTTCCCTCTCTTGTAAGGATATTGAACCACTTTCCCTGGAGTTCCATTATCTCATAGAAACACTATTACTGTATTTTCTAGCTCTTCTTCTGGTATTGAATCTAGAAGTCTTCACATCTCAGTATCAAGAGATTCTAACATAGCCATATAGTAATCCTGAGCATTTCTCTTCATATCTCTTGCCTCTCCACTCAAATGATCTTGAGTATGCAGATCTTTGGGTGGCAGGTGAAATGGGCTATGAGGAGCAGTGTATGCTAGCCACAAAAACCAAGGTTTCTCACCTCTTTCATCAAGCCATGAAATAGCTTTATCAGTAATCTCAGATGTAATATAATTTGTGCTTGTAGTAGTTTTTCATGCTTCTGTCATATTCCAATTAGAATAATCTTTGACACCTCAGCTTAATAATCATGCATAATATCATACTCACATTTCACCTGGGTGATCAGCACTATTCCCTATATGCCATTTACCCACTACAGCATGATCATAAGCATTGTTAGTTTGTTGATCAACAAATTTTTGAATCCCTACCTCACTTGTGGATAGTGAATTTCATACTTCTAGCATATTTGTATGGTATCCATACTTTCCTGTCATAATAGTAGCACGAGTGGGAGTACAAACAGGTGCTGCCCACACATTATCATAGACTAATCCATTATCAATCATTTGTTCCAGATGAAGCATCTTAGGTTTTTTTGAACCTTCATTGTAACCAGGACTTGCATCAAGTCACATATCATCGGCAATAATCAGTAATATATTTGGCCTCTCACCTACTATACTTTTATCTAAACCTGAATATATATAATCTATCACATACAAGGCCTTCTGATTTCCTTGATATCTGTTCTCGTATTCCTTCAATCTTATAAGTATTTCTTCTCTTAGATGTTCTCACTGTTCATCAATAGCGCTTTCTATCTTTTCAATAGCAAGATCCATCTTACTTGTTAATTCAATTGATGGAGTATAACCAAAAACTGTTCCAATAGACATAATACAAACTAAAACCCATACAAGTATCTTTCTCATATATTTTTACAATAGATAATAAACT
>CALDZW010000011.1 GCA_937944175.1 uncultured Candidatus Altimarinota bacterium | reverse complement strand
ATTGTTCAATCCATTTGAATTTTTCTAACTGTACAGGTGGATACAAAACCTCTGACTCTTTTCAAGTAAAGTGCTTGAGACGAGCTGCCGTGTTTTGTGAATTAGTAAGAATTTTATCAAAAGAAATAATATCTTTTTCATACATTTTCCTAAAGACAAAACTTATGGCATCAAATGCAAATTTTGTATACTTAGGAAGTTTTTTTACATATTCGTCTCTTAGATCATATAAATAACGTGGAGGTGTATGACAATAATAAATTTTATGAGCATCTTTTCTACAGTTTCTGACAGCACTTATACAGTCTCCAGAGAAAATAACTGTGTCATATTCTTTTAAAAACTTTGTTTGGAACAAAAATGCTTGTTTCAATTTTAGATGCCTAAATCATTTTTTAAATACTTCACTACTAATTTCAATCATTTTTCACTGAAATCATTCATCTCTCAGATTAAAACTTCACCTACTAAAAAAACCACTCGCAATATCAGCATCTAGTGCTTTTGCCATCATGAGTATGAGTCTCTCCCCTCCTCATTTGTACAAAAAGGTATCATGAAGAATCAGTATTTTTCTTTCTTTTGTGTCTAGAGCTTTGAAAACTTTCATTGAATAACATCTTAATATATAACTAAGAACATATTATAGTGTGAATTATTTATTCGCAAGAATATTATCGCATCTCTTCCTATAAAAAGTAAGATCAATTTACAGATAATCTTTCCAAAAGTTCAAATCATTAATTTTTGCCCACGTATCTTGAATTAATTCTTTAAATTCTACATAATCTTCTTGAGTGTAATCTACTGTAATTTTTTTGTATACCTCTTTTTTTCATTCTACAAAATCAAGTGTCAGTCATCAAACTTCATATTGAGATGAAAATTCTGGATCTAATTCACACATGAGTTTATAAAAAAGCAGCTGTCTATAATATTTCCCATGTTGATATCATGGTTTTTTGTTTCAGAATTTATCAAGTCACTTTATTACTCAGAGTGTTTTACAACTTCAAGTTTTAAAATCTACTAAATTTATTGATTCTTTAAAGAAGGCCATTTGTCATCACTGAGCTTGAGAACTAGAGTTAGAAAAATCTCCTCTTTCAATCATATCTATTTTCCCAGTAAGAGGGACTCCATTGAAATGAATATTTTTTTGCCTGAAATTATATTCTAAATGAAGTGGCTTTGTGAACTGCATTTTATATGTCTCATAGTATCAAGTAAGACCATTTTTTCCATTCTCAAGAAGATCAGTATATTCTCAAGGTGTAAGCACTTCTTTTTTTAATAACCATTCAAATCGTGATACTAAAAATTCAAGTTCTGGGAGAGTCTCATTCTTTATATACTCAATAAAAAATAGCTCTAATACTCTGTGATAAACTTTTCAAAAAATGGTAAATACATTATCTACAAATGGGTATTTATAAACAGCTTCTTTCAAAAAAACTTGAGGATCTTCTAAGAATTTATTCAGATCACTTGGAGAAAGTTTATATGTTAGTAAAAAATTCTCTATATATTTAAGCTTATTTTCTGTATCTTCAGTATTAGTGATTTGAGTAGTCACACTTTTTTTAAGATATTTCTCCCTGAGGCTATCAATCTCAGTATCTATAAAAGCATCTTCTGACTGGATAGTTATAATATTCCCTAAAACTCAGTCATCATCTGCTTGAATTTGAGCAATAAAACTACTTGAAAGTAATACTTTATTATCTTTGCTTCAAGGAATAGTAATATAGAGATTTTTTTCTGCTCTAGTAATAGCCACAAAAAAGAGACGTCTTTCTTCCTCTAATGTTTTTTGTTTTTTAATTTTAGTAATTTCTTTTACTTCAAGATTTTCATATTGAAATCATTCTCAACTCACTGTTTCTGGAAGTTTGAGAAGGTCAGAAACTCTTTTCCCATCCCAAGATCAATAATTCACTCCTGGAATAAATACTGTATCATATTCAAGTCATTTTGAAGAATGAGCTGTTATAAGCTGTACTCATTTACTGATTTTCTTAGTAACCTGTCTTGGGATAATATAGTTATATTTTTTATAGAGTTCTATTTTTCTTAAAAAATCTTTTGATCAAAAATCCTTATTAATATCAACAAACTTCTTCACATAACTAATGAGTGTGAAGAGATCTTGTAAGTCATCAAATGTTCACTGAGAACTAATATATTCTTGAATATCAAATGCTTCTACTATACATTTTACTATTTCTACTATATTTACTCACTGAACAAGGCTGCTCAATTCAATAAATTTCTCCTTGAAGGTTTCAATAGCATCAATATCAGTGAGTTCAAGATTGAGCAGTTCAGTTTCATCTGATAAAAAATCAAGAATTTTTATTTTGAATTTTTTGGTATAATTTGTGTTGAACAATGCTCTATTAATTTTATACACATCAATATTGTTTACATCTACTAGATCATGTAATAAAATATTTATGAATTTTTCTTCATCAAAAAACGGATCTATTAGTAGTCATAAATAGTTAATGATGAATTTAACAAAGGATGAATTCAAAATATTAGATTGTAATTTTGATTCTACTGGAATATCTTCTCATTGTAAAAATTCAGTCCATTCAAGAATTTCTTTATTAGAACGAACTATTATAGCACAATCTGAATAATTAACTGAGTCATGACTTTTTAATTTCTCAGCTACAAATATTTTTTCATCAATATCGCTTTGTAGATGAACAACTTGAGGAAGGAGGTCTTTGGTGGATTCATCAATCTTTCTTCAACTTATTAAACTTTTGTCTATAAAATTTACACGAGAAGTAATTCTTTCCCCATTATGAGTAATCAAATGAGTAGCAGTATCAAGAATAGGTTGAAGGGAACGATAATTATATTTAAGTACTACTACTTTTGTAGTAGGATAAAGAGTAAAAAATCCTAAAATATTTTCTATATTTGCTCATTGGAAGCGGTAGATGGATTGGTCATCATCTCATACTACCATGATATTAGGCTCATTTTCTTTTTTGTAATTATCTTCTCAACTTATATCTAGATCAACACTGAGGAGGTGGTTAATAATCTGATTTTGTGCATTATTTGTATCTTGAAACTCATCAAGCATAATAAACTGAAATTTTTCTGCATAGTGATACCTAAGATCCTCATCAGTAGCAAACTTTTGAAGTACAAAATTAATCATATCATTAAAATCATAGAGATTTCTGTTTGTTAATTCTTCTTGATATACTTTAAAAATATGAGCTAATTCTTTAAGTTTTCAAATATGTTTATCATACATTTCAGTATCTTTTGCTGTTCTTTTCTCAAGGTCTCTAATACGTTTATTATCTTTTAAATTTTCAAGTTCACTATTATATAGTTCTCTTTGTTCTTTTATGATCTGATCTAGTCTCTCAAGGGTCACTCATTCTTGTTTAAGAATTCATATCTTTGACTTCACAGTTCTCAAATAAAAATATGGATCTCAGAGACTTGTTAAATATTCAAGTTGGGAATCTGTAGTAATCTTTGATGAAGTTTTTCATAAAAGTCTATTGAAAATATCTTCATATAGCTCTATAGAATCAACTTCATCAATAACTGAACCTGCTCTTTCATCAATAAACTTTTCTGGGAATGTTTTAATAACTTCTTCTGCAAATCAATGAATTGTCACCACATTAACTTTGTAAGCAGCTTCTCATATAAAATCCAGCAATCTTTTCTTAATAGCAATCACTCAAGCATCAGTAAAAGTAGTGATCAGAATGTTCTCTGGATTCACTCATGTCTTTGTAATGATATTAGCAGTTCTCAGTCAAATAATCTGAGTCTTTCATGTTCCTGGTCAAGCCACTACCATCACTGGACCATAAACAGTCTCTACAGCATCCCTTTGTTCAGGATTCAGTATGGCATAATTTTTCTCAAAAGCATCAGAGCTACTCATGTGGTTTTTTTTATTATTGTATATTAAATCAAATCCTTGTTTCTTGTGTCCCATTTGGCAAATTCCATTGTAGTATTTTTACTCATGAGAGATTGTAATCAAGTTCTTGTAATACAAGATTAAGTGAGACTGAGTCATCAATCGAGAAATATTTAATTCATGAGATATTTTGTTTTTCTCAGTTAGAAAAATAATAAGTTTCACCACTAATCTCTTCTGTAATAGTTATTGTCTCAATAATTGTTCATAACTCTTCTAAATGTATCTCACTTCATATTTTGAGATTATTGTCTTTGAAAAACTTTGGTTCATTCAGTATTTCATAATTATATAACCTATACTTATCTACTAAATATGAATAACGCTGTGCAACAAAGTTTTGTCTAAACTGCATTGATTTAGATTCTAGACTTTCAGGAGTTGATCATAGATCAAACCTATTTGCATAAAAAATATCTCTTGGGAGTCAAAAATATTTATATTCGTATTCTTTTTTAGCTATTTCATCTCATACAGGATCATCAAATGTAGGATCATAATATTTATCTCCAATTCTTACCCATGCATGTCATATTTCTGGGAAATCTTCAGCATCTACTACATCTCAAGCAATAAACTCAACATCTTGAATTCATGCAAACAATAACATATAAACAAAAAGTTTAGCATATCATTCACATACTCATACTTTATTCTTATATGTATCTAGTCATGAAAAAATTTCTACCTGATCAAAACTGGGATTTTCAGAGTAAGAAATAGTATCTGTTATATATTTATATATAGTTACTATTTTTTCTGACTTACTCATTCCTTGAGTTATATTTCTTGTTACTTGCTCCAAAGATAGTAGGGTATCTGTATAATTAGAATCTATGAGCTTATTATCAGACACAATTTGGTTTAATAGATCTTTTTTTTGACTTACACCATATACTTGATCAGCATTAATAATTATTTTTTTTGAGTAATCTACTACGTAATTATATTTTCAGTTCTTATCTTTGTATAATAGTGTTGATTCAAATGATATTCCACTTTTTTTTAGTCCATCAATATACACTCAGTATGTATCATCAGATGTATAATAGTTTGAAAAATAATATCACTCAAATTGAGATCATTTTTGAGTAAAAGAGACATCATGACTAATAGAAGTAGAAAAATATGA
>CALDZW010000010.1 GCA_937944175.1 uncultured Candidatus Altimarinota bacterium | reverse complement strand
AGTATTAGTTTTTTCAAGAAGTACAACTGCCTCATCAACAGAATATGCCATATCTTGATTTAAAAGCTCAACAGCTTTATTATATTTTTTTCCTCTTCTAGCCATAATAATTGTTTTAATAAGTAAAGGTACAAGCAAGTGATTTTTCACACTCTCCCTTATATGGGTGCCAGGATTATATATTAAAAAAACTAAATGTAAAATTTAGTTTTTTTGTCTATCTTTATTATCTACTCCTTGTTCTTTTGCCACACTTGTTGCAGCAATACTCTTTCATTGAAGAAGTGAAACTAACATATCAGCAAAAAGTCATGTTTCTTTTCATTTATACATGCTTGCTTTCCTTTCTTCTTCACTCATCCAGGCATCTTGAAGCATTGAATGACCACTCATTAAACTCATAGGATTAAAAGCATTATTAAATAATATAAATATATTGTAGTATTGATTTTATGTTTGTCAATATGTATGATTCACATTTCCAAAATAGAGTTAAAAACTAAATTTACCTCAATTCACCACCTTTCTTTTCAACTTTCTTCACAATAATCTCAATAAGTGCATTCTTGACTTTGTCATCAAGAGTTCATTCATTTGATTGAATGTAGATTTTGAAAGAGAGACTTCTTTTTCATGGGAGCTTGTCTTCATTTTCATAGATATCAAAGAGCTCTACTTTTTTTATAATCTTTTTATCAGCATTAAGTATTGCTGTGTGAATGTCTCTACCAGATACTCATTTATCCACTACAAAGTTGAGATCAAAATTATTCATTTGGAATTGAGAAATATCATGAGCTTTGATTGTTTGATATGCCATTGGTTCAATTGAATCTACATTGATTGAGAAAAAGGCTACCCTTGATGAGACATCAAAACGTTTGCTGATTTCTGGATGAATTTCTCATACATTTCAAATCTCTTGTCATCTTGCAATAATTTTTGCTACTCTTCATGGATGAGCATATGTTGGGAAGTTTTTTGGAGTATCAAAATAAAAGTTATCTATTCAGAGTGCTTTTAGATAATCACTGACACTAATTTGCATATCATAATATGGTATATCAGATTCACTTGTGATAACACACGAACATTCATAGTGCTCTGAAATGTTTTCTCAATCAAGAGAAAATACTTTTTCTATCTCAAAAAGATTCAGATCTTTTTTATCTCTAATATTTTCTTGAAGAGAATTGAGGAGATTAGGAATGAGACTTCATTTGAGATGAGTCATTTCTTCACTAAGTGCATTTTTCATAGGCACAAGACTACTGCAATCTCATCCTACTTTGTTCATGAGATCTTCATTTACAAATGAGTAATTATACATGTCATAAAAACCTTTTGCAGTGAAAAAGTTCCTGGTATCATTTTTTATTTTATATGTAGTACTTTGAGCTACTGCTCACATATTCACAAGTGGAGGAGTAGTTTTTATTTTATCAAATCAGTCTATTCTTGCAATCTCTTCAGCTATATCAGCCTTATTTGTAAGATCTTTTCTCCAGAAGGGAATGGTTAATGAATTTCATTTTTTTGTTATTCAGAGATTAGCAAGAATTGTTTCAACAGTTGTGTTACTATATTCTGCTCATATTAAATTATTAATAAAATCAAGATCATACTCAACTGTTACCTTTGGTTGTTTTACCTCATAGCAATCTGTTATTGCCTCAAGTGTAAAATCTGGGAAAGCTTTTTCAAGCTCGCTGATAATCAAGCTTACTCAATAGTGATCCATTTCTGGTTGAAGATCTTTTTCAAATACATTAAGAGCATCTGTTCTGAGTCAGAGTTTTTTCCCTGTTTTCCTGATAGTTGCTTGATTAAAATGAGCAGCTTCTATGATGATGTTTGAGGTGTCATTACTTACTGCAGATTGCTTTCACCCTATTACTCAACCAAGTGCAATCACTCAATTATCATCAGCTATGACTATATCTTCATCTGACAGAGTGTACTCACTATCATTAAGCGCTATAAAAGTTTCTCAATCTTTTGCAAATCTAATATGGATATTTCCATTTATTTTATCAGCATCAAAAATATGAGTAGGTTGACCATAGAGGTAGAGAGAATAATTTGTAACATCTACTAATAATCTTTTGGAATCAATTCAATGGCTAGCAATAACTTCTTTGATATAGTCAGGACTTTCAACTTTGTGAACTCAGCTAGCTTTGACTCCTAAGTATCTTTTTACTTCATGAGAGATCATATTTTTAATTCCTAAATCAGGGAGTTTAGAAAGATCTTTTGATTCAAAATCATAGTCTAGTGTGCTTCAAGAAATAGCACAAATTTCTCTAGCAATTCAAATGTGAGAAAATAAGTCAGGTCTATGATTGATAGCTTTATTATCAACTTCTAAATAGCAATCATTTTTTCATAAATATTCTCTCATTGAAACTCATAATGGGGCATCATTTGGTAACACCATAATTCACTCTTGTTTTTCTTCTATAAGGCCAATTTCATCTTCTGCACAAATCATTCACTCACTTGTCTCTCATCTGATTTTTGTTTTGCAAATTACAAAGTCTTCATTGAGTTGTGCACCAACAACAGCAACTGGAACTATGAGTCATGGAGCTACATTTGCAGCTCAACACACGATCTGTTTAGTTTCTCAACATATTTCTACCTGGCAAATATTAAGTTTTTCAGAATCAGGGTGTTTTGATACAGATATGATTTTCCCAATATACACATCCTTGAGATTATCTCACTCATAATGAATTTCTTCAACTTCAGCAGTATGCATAATGAGATCTTCAGCAACTTCTTCAGGACTTTTGATATTTGGAATATATTTTTTTAGCGTATTGTAGGAAATTTTCATTGTGGAAGTTAGGTTTTAGCAGTAAATTAATGAAAATAATATATAATAAAAAAGGAAAAAGGCAAGGATAAATCCCCCTCCTTACAAGGGAGGGGCTAGGGGAGGGTAATCTCTCTTTTGCCTTCAGGAACCATATAGTTTGTTTTACATCCAGGACAATTGAAAAAATATTCATAATAGAATGTTTGTTCTGGTTTATGCTGTTTCTTTTTAGGAATTTTTTTGATAACAGGAGTATTACATTTTCAGCATATATCTCACTGTTTTGATATTTTGTTCGTGTTTTTCTTTTTGATTAATCCTCTTGTATTTGTGTTCTCTTCTCCTTCAGGAGAAGATACAGATGAGGAATCTTTAATTATATACCCTTCATCTTCAATTAAATTATTTCCCTCCAGTGCAGTAGTAGCAAGTTCATCACAACGCTCATTTTCTACATGTCAGGCATGTCATTTTACCCAGTGAAATGTAACTTCATGTTTGCTAGTAAGCTCTAAGAGTTGATTCCATAAATCATGATTTGTGGCTTGTTCATTTTTTGTTCTCATCCAATTATTTTCTTTCCACTTTTGGGCCCATCATTTTTGAATTCAATTAATAGTATATTGAGAATCAGTATAGATATCTACTCTTGATTGTGTTTTGAGTTTTGAAAGACCAGTGATCACACCCGTCATCTCCATCCTATTATTTGTAGAAAGAGTATATCACTGAAAGAACTCTTTTTGTATATTCTTATAACACAGTATGATTCCATATCATGCTTTTCAAGGGTTTGGTACCGCTCATCAATCAGAGTAGAGTTTTACATGAGGAAGAGGAGAGTTCATAATTTTTCAATAATTTTTTTATAAAACCACATACAAAGTCTTGAACCCCATTCTTCTCTTTTTAAAAGGGAAAAATAAAGAGAAGGGATTGTTTGTATGTGTAAGCTTACTACTCATCTAGATTATATAATTAATTTCAAAAGTAAATTTTTTGACAAAAAAATAATTGCTCATATACTCCAAGCAATATTTAATTTTAATACTATATAAGAAGATAGAAATATTATGATATATGCTGTAAAAAATGATGGGGAAACAAATGAAAAGTTAGTACTTAGATACAAAAAAATGTTCTTTCAGTCAAGAATTGCTACAAAATTAAGAGGAACAAGATATGTAACTAAAAAACTTTCAAAAAGAAAACAAAGGGAAAAAGCAATAGTAAGAAGTCACTATAGAGATTTGAATACTAAAGTATACTTCTAAATTGTATAAAAATAAAAAGCAACCAAATTGGTTGCTTTTTATTTTTACTAAAAATTCATTGAATATTTTATCTATACATATATACTGACTATATAATTAATCAAGATTATTAGCTAAAAAATAATAAAATAACATGTTTAAAAAAATAGTGGGCTTAGGGTTTTCTACAAGCTGAAAAAATAAAAAAGCACTCAAGGAATATATTGGGTGACTAGTTGAGAGTGGAGCGGGGGAGTTCTTTACGGGGTACAATCCTCCATATTGGAGCGATAAATTTGGTTTTGAGGTGAGTCCAAATGGGAGATTTGCAGAACATGAACAAATCACTGATATTCAAACATTGAGAGAAATAGTAGATGAAGTTCAGTCTCATAATTTGGAGCTATTTGTGAATTTGAATGCATGGTATTATACAGATGAAACATTTCCACTTATTCAAAAAATGGTAGAAGAGTTTATTGAAATAGGAGTGGATGGAATTATTTGTGGGAATATTTGAATACTTGAGTATTTAAAGGAAATTTGATATACATGAAAAGTAAATATATC
>CALDZW010000009.1 GCA_937944175.1 uncultured Candidatus Altimarinota bacterium | reverse complement strand
TTTTCAAAGCTTGGCAAATCAATAACCAGGGAGGTCAGTAAAATTATATTTTTTATTTACTATAAAAATATTAGCAAGCTTTGTTTTTCATGGGCGAGAACTGGTTTTTACTAGGTCTTTCTTGTTGAAAAGAGCGTTCATAAGACTTGATTTTCAGACATTTGATCTTCATACAAAGATAACTTCTTTTTTTGTATCAAGAAATACTTTCTCAGCATGGATCGAAACAGATTTTCCAAATGTAACTTCTTTGATTTTCATATGCCCTGAATTTGTTTATTTATCTAAAGTGTGTTATTATTTATGTATCCTCTTTCTCTTTGACTAAAGGGAAAGAATTCAAGATAGGGATAATAATTTATTTCTCTTACTGTAGTGAGAATATATAGTTTGTAAAGATTAAGAATGGAAGGATCACCAGAAGTACATCAAAAATCAATTAATAACGCCGTATCAGCATACCTTATGATACTTATTTCATGAGCTTTTTTGTTGAATTCTTCTAATCAGTATCTGAAAAATGATTTTGTAAGATCTCATACAAAAGTTGCTTTTCTTACTCATCTGAGTTTTTTATTAACCTTTGTTATATTTGTTTGGTTTGATTTTTTGAGGGGCTACTCTTTTTTAGGATTTTCAATTAATTACATCATTGCAACACTTATTTTTACAGGGTTATTTTTATTTTTGCTGTATTGAATTTATTCAGCTACCAGGGGGGAGAAATTTGCTGTATGAGATATAGTGAGTGTAGCTCATAATAAAAAAATTATTGATATTAACGGAGATATGAAAGTTGATGAAAAAGATTTGATCACTCTGATATTTGCTCATATTCCTTTTCTTTGATATATTGTTTATGGTTCATATTACAAGGTAGAATCTGTTAAACAGATAGTTCATGTAAATCTATTTGTAAGTATATTAATCACTGCTATTTTTATACTCTGATATAATAATATAGCATTACTTCTTAGTTTATTGTATATCATTTTTATTGTTTTCTCTAGTATGAGTATTTTGGTAAGAGGATCACTTGTAGGAATTGACGCATCAATGATTCCTTCACCAGAACAAAAAATAGTGTTACAAAAAACACTCTGGAAATATATGAAAAATTATTTCTGAAAAAAAGATGATTTTGTATGATTTTCTGAACTTAAGGAGCAAGTAATAACATCAAGGAATGAATATAATCAAGAAAAATTACAAAGACTACAGAGTGTTTCTGAATATAGGCTTCCTCGAATCCTCACATATATTCCTTTTATTAATATTATTAACATATTTTCACTTAAAACTAAATTGAATACTCATATTATAAACGGCTTATACCTTACTGTAATAAGTATGATTATAATTGCATTAAGTTATTTTGGATTTCTTACTATTAAATTATTATTCTTTGTATTATTTCCTGTGTGTTTTTGAATTGGATTTATTCAATCAAAACAGGCATATATGATGCCATATGTATATGATCTACATGTCTTAATTATAGACTTTTTCTCCTTTTTTAAAAGATCGAAAAAAACTATTAAGGAAAAACAAAAAGAAGAACATCATACAACTTTCTCAGTAGGAGATGAACTTCATGATGAGGAAAAGACATCTTAATACTTCAACATATCTTTTTTCTTTCTTTTATAATTAATGGGAAGATGCCTGAAAGGGATATTAATATTGTGATTTTATCTCAAGAGTTTTCCCAATAATTCATACTTCATCAAGATTATATTTAAGTACTCTTCAGAGGGTCAAAGCTAAGATGTTTTCTTCAATAATTTGCTGTTGTAGAAAATTCTGAATCCTTGTAGGGACAACAGAAATGTTATCCCTAATTTGAGTATTAATATATATTCATGCAATAACTCATCTGTTTATTCATTTGAACAGAGCCTTTACCTGTCATGACTCTCTAATAGGGGGATTAAAAAATATTTCTTTTCACATTCTTTTGTAATCACTCCCTCTCCACATGATGTTTTCTATTTTACAACTCACTGTCACAAGAGCTTTTGAAAAATCACAGGTATAACAATTGATATCATTATTAAAAAATCAGAGTTCATGATAGTAATTCTCAAGCATCTCAATTTCTTCTTTCAGTGTCACTCAGACTATATGAATTCTTTTATGATTATTTATTGCATTGTTAAAGAGCTCAGTAAAAATCTCTAGTTCATCTTTTGGTGAATATACATTTGAATAGCTAGCAGGTTTTGACTGTGCTTTTTCAAGCATTTCATGATTTTTTCTTTGCTCTAAAAGGTCAGACAAGAAGATAACTTCAACATCATTTTGATCTTTAGGTTCCCAAGATAATACCTCAACAACAAAGATACTCTCATGTGTAGAAGTATTAGGAATATTTACTATGGAATTTTTGAGTATTTTTTTCATTGGAAAGTGATTATATGATGAATAGAGCTAGACTAATCAACGTAAGTACAAAAGCAATAATTCTTTTAGTGTCTATTGGATCTTTGTAAAATATTGCTGAGAGGATTATTGTAACTATTATTGAGTAGGATAATATTTTATATCAAAGGGATAATGGTCATAAGTTATAAATATTAGGCATAAGATAGGCCCATTGTATAAATCAAAGTATTCATGCAGGAATTGCATATGGCATGATTATTCAAATAGTGCTTTTGTTGAAATGAAAGAATTTTCATCTTATAAACATATATAATGATATTAATAAGAAACTGATAGGAAATTGTAAGACTAAGAGTGTATGCGTATCAACACTTCATAATATATATTTAAAGTAACTATGCCCTAATACAGAGGCTATTATTGCTAGTATCATTGCTAGGATTCATTTTTTATGTAAGCAATATTTTGATGTATATGAAAATCATGAAAAGAGAATAATTGCAATGATTCAAAATAGAAATCATACAATATTGAGGAAACTTAATTGATCTCATAAAAGAAAAACTCCAATAACTAATACGAGAATAGATACTATTACTTTAATTGATGTAAGAGCAAAAGCAGTATCAAGATATTTAAAAGTAATAAGTAGACTTACAGGGAGAATGGCAGTGCATAATCATAAGAAAGAAGCTCCAATTATTATTTCAGATGAGATATATCATTCTCATTGGATAAAGCTATTTATTATAAAGAGTATAACCCAGAATATATATGTAATGAAAAGAAAAATATCTTTATTTCATCATTTCATAATTACTGCTTTTTTTATGAAATCAGCTATTCAAAGTGATATTAAACCAACTAATGAATAGAATATCCAGAGATTTTCCATTGTGTTTTATATTATAAATAAAGCTAAACTAATGAGAGTCAGAACAAAAGCAATAATTCTTTTTGTATCTATTGGATCTTTGTAAAGAATGATTGAAAGAATTATAGGAACAATCAGAGAGTAGGAAAGAATTTTGTATCAAAGTGAGAGAGGTCAGAGGAGATAAATATTAGGAAGAAAATAGAGGAAGTGTGCAGAGAATAATACTCATGAGATTGCAGCATATGGGAAACATATTTTACATTGAGAAATGGAAAAATTTTTGAACTTTTTTCTGATAGACATATATATAACAACACAGATAAAACTTACAAAAAATTTAACAAGCATAAATGTATCAATATGAGTTCATTCTACTATATATTTAAAGTATGAGTGACTTCCAATAATTGCTATCATTGTAACAATAAGAGCAGTGATTCATTTTTTATGCAAGTTATGTTTTTTGTTAAACTGAAAGCCTGAAAGGAGAATAATTGCAATAATTCAGATAATAAATCAGAGGATATTTAATATACTGAGCGTGTCTCATAAGACAAATATTCCAATTATTAATATCACAATTGAAGAAATAACTCTGAGGGTTACAAGAGCAAAAGAAATATCTAAGTATTTTAGTGTAGTGAGCATTCAAAGGGGAATTGCAGAATCAAATACTCACATTACCAAAGCATCTTTTATGAGTTTTCAATCAATTGAATACGCTCACTTGAGAACTAGGTTGAGTCCTAAGAATAAAAAATAAAAGATAAAACAAATAAAGAGAAAGACCTCTTTGTCTGCTCATTTTTTGAGAATAATTTTCTTAATAAAATCTCCAAGTCAAAGAGCAATGAGTCAAGCAAGAGAGTAAAATATCCAGAGATTCTCCATGATTATGTGTAGTAATTATTTAGTAGTAATATGTCTATTCTATAAAAAAATCAGGGCTTGCAAAATTATGGTTTTATTTTATCTTTAGGTTGTAGTGATATATGATAATGTGTAATAGCAGTATGATTACTCTTCCCAAGAAACAACAAGAACTCTTATGGTGAAAAAGATGACCTTATTCAGAGGCAAAATTGGTATTTGAATCAAGAATCTCAAATGACCATGTTTCTAGTACATATATAAATGTGGTTATTGCTATTAATCCAACAACATTTGCTATATGCAAAGACCATATAGATCAATTTGCTGACAACCCTTCAATACAGAATATACTCTACTCAGCACAGTACTATTGAGAAAAACAATGATATATTATTCGTGTGTACAGTGAAAAATATGATCCAGCTAGTAATCAAGAATTATTAGAGACACTTGAAGAGGCTCGTAAGGTCTTACAGATATCAGAAAAATGTGTTATAGAAATGCATGAATGCACTATAGATTTTTTGTGAATATAACTTTTTAGAGAAACAGGAAGATACTCACTATTGTGAGTGTAAAAGCAACAACTTTTCTAGGAGGGGATCTTTAGCTTTGGAAAACCATATACATCAATAAGAATTGATGATAATATGGCATATATTATCTAGGAATCAAACATAGTGGAAAAAGTGTGTTTAGTAAGAGGGGCTAAAAAAATCTCTTTGTACTCTTGGGAGAGCTATGCTTTAGAGTGAGAAGAATATATATATGTTTTATAAAAAATTCTTGAAAAAACAAAAAAAAAGACTAGTGTAGTCATCATTATTATACCATAATTATATTAAAAAGATGTCTAAAAAGAAACAAAGAACAGCACAAATTTTTGCAATATTTGCTCTGCTTGGAATTATTTTATCAGTTGTAGGTACATGACTCCTTGTACTAACAGGTTGATCATATGATACATGATATTCAGATGGGTGAGCAGAAGTAAGCCAAGAACAAATCCAACAAATAATTGAAGCAGCCAATTCATGATGAGAGACTCCAACTGTAACCGTAGATTGAGTAGAAGTAGAAACAGAAGTAATTGATAATACCACTTCTGAAGAACCAGCAGTAAGTGAAAATGAAGAGCCAGACAATTCAGTAGAACAATAGTCAGTAATTAATACACCAACCATGCATGTAAATATTAAAGTCACTTGACCAGCTGGTCTTGGGATGAATTCAACAGCAGATATTATTGCTGAAATCTTTTCAAAAAAAGGGTATAAAATTATTTGAGACATTGAATACCAATCTCTTATCAAATGATGAATTAACTGGTTTGATATAAATATATCTAATGACTCAACATACATTTCAAAGAATGTTGATGTTATTTTGACATTTAATGATACAAACTTAGAAGCCACTCTTCCATTTTTGAAAAAAGGGTGATATATCATTTCAAACAAAAAATGGATTACCAAGATGGAAGCAAAAACTCCTGATATTTTTAGTGATTATACTGTTTTAGATCTTGAGATAACAGATAAATATGATAATACGTATTTACTTGGTATGCTGGGAAAACTTCTCAATCTTGATATAGAATCTATACATGAAGAAATAGAGGCAATCTTTGCAAGGAAGTGAGAAGATATAGTACAAAGAAATAAAGAGATTGTGAGTACTATTTATGAGACATATGAACTAGATAATTCTGTAGGGACAACAGGTCTGTTGTCCCTACCTAAAGTAGAAAATATCTGAAATCCATGAGAGATTTCATATTGAAATAAGATGATAGCATATGGAGCCATAGATTCTGAACTTGGCTATTATGCAGCATATCCAATGACCCCCGCATCATCAGTATTGACAGAAGTTATTAACTCAAAGAAAGTTCAGTATTTACAAGCAGAAGACGAACTGGCTGTTATAAATTCAGCGCTTTGAGCAAGTTTTGCATGAAAAAGAGCTATGGTTGGAAGTAGTGGGTGAGGGTTTGCACTTATGGTTGAGGCACTTAGTTTTGCTGTTCAGGCTGAAATAGGTGTGACCGCGGTTCTCTCTCAGAGAGCCTGACCAAGTACAGGAACGCCAACTTTTACTGAAAATTGAGACCTTCCATTTGCTCTCAATTGTATATTCTGAGCTGACAATCATCATATTGTGCTTTCTCCCTCTAGTCTAGAAGAGGCATATAGCTTTGGATGACTGGCTCTCAATCTTGCAGACATATATCAATGCCCAGTGATTATTTTGACAGACAAACAATTTAGTGAGTGAAAAGTTACGCTTCATTGAGAATTGCAACCTACTCCAGTAAATAGAGGAAAAGTTGAGAACTCTCCATCAAAAGAGTACAAAAGATATGCCTATACTGATGATAATATCTCACCAAGAACTTTCCCATGAGTAAAAGATTGAGATTTTATAGCTACCAGTTATGAACATGATGAATTTTGAGCTACTTCAGAAGAATCAGAAACAAAGATGAGAATGACAGAAAAAAGAGCTCATAAATTAGATAATTTTTTTGAAACTCAAAAATTATCATGATATGAACTAGTAAATACATGAGCCAAAAAAATGTTGGTGGTCACAAGTTTTAATACCTATACTGCTTGTGAATTTGTGAAAAAAAATCCAGATTATGGTTTGGTGATTATAAAATTCCTGAAGCCTCTTGATGAGAGACTTGTGTCAGATTTAGAATGAGTAGAAGAGCTCACGTTTGTAGAAAACAGCTACTCTGGA
>CALDZW010000008.1 GCA_937944175.1 uncultured Candidatus Altimarinota bacterium | reverse complement strand
CTCCAGTATCATGCATGAATATCTTTCCAGTTGTTTACTATTTTATTTTGCTTTTGAAAATTATAAATGTTTTGCATTAAATTCTTATTATATACTCAATTTGTTGGTCATGAGTAGAAATCTATTTCTTTTAAAAATTTTTGTAAAGAAACTATATTATTCTTTTTAGACTTTGTTCCAATCCCAAAATTAAAGAAAGGATGAGTATTGCTAATTGTTTTAGGTGTTGTTACTTTTGTCTTTGCTTTAGTTTTTGGTGGTACATAGTAAGGGTTTTTCTTTGTTCTCACATTAATCCACTTTGGAGCTGCTAGCTTCCATAAGTTAATATATGATTTTGTACTACGAGGAAGAATTTTTCATTTTACTGTTTTTTTTCAAATTTTCATAGCTCTTCTCAGTCATTCATCTCAGTATCATACCCAGATATCTATTCTATCATGTTTGAAGTTCCTGTTTCAAGCAGATACAATTGCTCATCATCTGTCTTCAACAGATCAGATTCCATATCCTTCAAGATATATTTTTGTTCCAAATGCATATGTTCATGGAGCTGCAAGCATTCATGGATATACTTTTGCTCATGATGCTCACCTGATTCATTCTCAGTTCATTCTCTTTTCTGCTTCATATGTCCCCATATTATAGTATTGTTGATTTGGAAGTGGTGAATAATATGCAGTTATTATAAAGTAACGTTCTCAAGGTTCAAGTCATGTCGCAAACATTTTGTCAATTCACAAGCTGCCTGTTAGAACAATAATTGTACAGATAGAAATAATTTTTTGTAATATATTCATTGGCTTTTAAAAATACAAGTAAAGTAAAACTTACAAGAATTCTATCATGATTCATATTGAAAATCACAAAAAAACCTCTTTTGAGAGAGGTTTTTTTGTTGATATTATTACTATATAGTGTGTAATATATATTATTTAAATAATGTTTTTAAATATAAGAGTTGTCCTGTAAGTTTTGGATTGGTACTTGTTGAGATAATAAGATCAATTTTCCTTATAAGAGCTTGTGTCTTACTTTTAAATTTTAATGCATTCTTTCAATATTTTTTTTCAAATATTTTGTTAATAGATGAATAAATTGATTCTATATATTCTTTTTCCTTAAGTGTTATTCAATAGGTTTGAAGAATAAGTTCTTCTGGAAGTTTTGTTTTTTGGCCATTTTTTTCTACTAGCTCTTGTTTTGGATCTATTTCTTCAGAATCTGGTATGGTTTTTTTATCAGTGTTTTGTTCTTTAGTACTGCTTTCATCTATACTTCTAGTTTGTGTTGTTTTTTCTTCTGAATTTTCACTATTAATAACAGCTGTAGATCACGATTGAGTTGTATTGTCTGAATTTTTTTCAGTTTCATCTGTCTTTAGAAATACTTCTGGATGTTTTTTTTCTAATAGTGTCAGCGTCTGATTTCATAAATATCATGCTCAGTAGCTGACTCTTGAATTTATAATCTTATTTTGTATCTGCCATGCAATTAGACTTTTTTTAAAAGTAATGTATTTCCCATCTGCTTTTCAAGCATAGATTCATGCATCTATAAATAGATTTTGCATCCACAAGATATCTACTGTTGGAGAGTTTGGATTAATGAGGACTCATTTTCTCTTGTTATTAATTGATTTTTCTTTTGATTGTTGTGTTGTAATAACTGGAGTTGTTGCTTTAGGATCTACCACTGTTGTACCAGCAACCTCAGCTGTATAACTTGTATATGATTGAGTAAGAGGGATATTAGTAGAAAAATTCATGGTAACTTTAGCAGTAGACTCTCTAAATCTTCCTTTTACCGTTCTTTTTCCCCAACGAAGAGCACGATTAAGACCAGCATCTCAATATCACATCCAGACATCAAGTCTGTCGTACCAGTGGCCACGTACTCATGCATTTACAATAGCTCCTCATCTGTCTTGAACCACTCAGACACCAAGTCAATCAAGCTCAATTTTGGTTCCAAAAGCATAGTTTTTTGGAGCAGCAATAAATCAAGCATGCACTCTTACTCATGAAGCTCACCTTACTCACTCTCAATTCAATCTAATGTCTCACCAGTATGAACCAGTTGCATATTTGTATTGTCACTTAAGAGGTGAATAATAGGCAGTTACAACAAAATAAGTTTCTCATGTAGCAAGAGGTGTGATTTTTCATGGCTCTCCAATATATTTTTTATAGAGCTCCTCAAATGTGGCTCCATATGTTTTTAATAGATGTTTATATGTGAGGGGACCAATGTATCAGGCTGCATTACTATCTATGTCTGGAATAAGTCATGCATTTACTTGAAAAATGGCAATTGATTTTTTCAAAGTTTCGAATTTACCATCAATAACTCATTGGTAAATATTAAGTTCAGCAAGGAGTTGCTGAAATTTTTTTATATCTTCATTTGTAGAATCAGGACTGATATTTACATAGACTTTATCATTTATGACAGCAGAGTAGGCTGGTGCCATTTGAGAAAAAGCTAAAAAAAGTATAAGAAAAAAAGATAAAATTATTTTTCAGATGTATTTCATAGGTTTGATTATTAGGTAAAAATCAAATGAAATACTACTGTAATTTATCTTTTTGCAAGTTTTCTTTATGAAGATTATGCTCCAGATCAAACAACTACTGTTGCTACTCTCAGGACTTTTTCATCAAGCATATATCATTTTTCAAACTCATCAAGAATTTTTCACTCATCTCAAGGGATTTGTGTCATCACATCATGCTTATTTGGATCAACATCTTCTCATAGAGAATCAAATGATTTTACTCACATATCAGCTAAATCTTTTGTAAGAGATTTTTCAAGAGCAAGAATTCACTCATATATTGCTCACTTTTGGTCTTCTTCAGGAGTATTTTTTATTATTCTCTCAATATCATCAAGCCTTTTGAGTATAGGGTTAATAACTTTTGATTTGATAAAAAAGACCATTTCATCTTTGTCTCTAGCAGTTCTTTTTTTGAAATTCTCATAATCAGCTTGCTGCCTGGCCAAGCTTTCTTTTAATGCATTGATCTGCTCATTATCTGAAGGGATCTCAGTTATATCAAGAAGCTCTTCATCAATTTCTCACTCTTCATTTGTCACTCATTCCACTTCTCCTTCAATTTCTTCCATAATTTCTTCTTCAACTATTTTTTTCTTAGAATCATTTTCTCTTTTAGTCATGTTTTCAGGTCATTATAGTACATATAAATTACATATTGTATTATACAAAAAAAAAATCTTTTTCAAGATTTACTCTTTATTTTTCATTCATTATTACTACACTGGCTAGTATGTATTTCACTAAGACCCACTATTATGAAAATTTTTTCATGGAATGTAAATGGAATTAGAGCTGTAGCAAAGAAGGGGTTCAAAGATTTTGTAGAGACAGAATCACCTGATATCTTATGTATTCAGGAAACAAAAGCTTTTGAACCACAGTTTCTCAAAGAGGTGTGAGAGCTAGAATGATATAAATATCTATGGCATGCAGGAACAAGGGCTTGATATGCATGAACGGCTATTTTTTATAAAGAAGAAATTGAGGTCATTGAAACAAAAAATGATTTCTGAGAAATAGAGCACTTTACGACTGATTGAAGAGTGACTCAGCTAGAATTTGCATACAAATGAGATCATGTTGTATTAATAAATTGATACTTTCCAAATGGATGAACAAGAGCTGATGGGACTGAGATGGTTAGCTACAAATTAGACTTTTATACACATTTAAAAGAATATACTAGAAAGATTAAAGCTGAAAATAAGCAAGTAATTGTTACATGAGATTTTAACATTGTTCACACTGAAATTGATATAGCTCGTCCAAAACAAAATCAAAATACTATAGGTTTTCTTCCAGTTGAAAGAGAGAAAATAGGAGATTTTATTGCTGATGGGAATATAGATGTGTTTAGACATTTCTACCCGGATCAAATTGATACATATTCTTGGTGGAGTTACAGAGCCTGAGCTCGTCCCCGTAATGTCTGATGGAGAATTGATTATTTTGTAGTGAATAAA
>CALDZW010000007.1 GCA_937944175.1 uncultured Candidatus Altimarinota bacterium | reverse complement strand
CAGATAGGGATATTTAATTTTACTCCCTTTTTAAAATCCATGTTGATCTCCCTTTCATTACTTATTATTTCACTTTTCTGTCTATGACTGCTCTTTCTATGGGTGCGTAAAAGAGAGAATTTTAATAGGTCTCTGAATCTTACATTTCTAAAAGTAACCCTCCCTAAAAAAGAAAGTGATCTTGATGAAAAAAAAGAGACTACTAAGGATTTTAAGGAAATGGTTGGACTTATGGAACAACTCTATGCATCACTTAAAAGTATTCATTCCAAAAAATTTAGGAGAAGATTTTTGTGACAAGATAGTATCTCTTTTGAATATATTGCGCATAAATGAGAAATATATTTTTATGTAGTGATTCCTAAAAAATATAAATTTCTCATTGAAAAACAAATTAACTGATTCTATACTGATGCTGTTATTGAGGAAACAACTGAAATCAATATCTTTGCAGGGAAACAACATTCTGAATGAACGTATATTAATACTGATAAAAAGTTTCTTTTTCCTTTTAAGACATATTTAAAATTAGAGTCTGATCCTATTAATAATATTACCTGAGCACTTTCTAAACTTGAAGAAGATGAGTCAGCTGCTATTCAAATAGCAATTAAGCCAATAAATGATAACTGGCAACACCATAGTGCTAAAGCCAGTGGAAAAATAATGAGTGGGAAAAAATCAGGTTTCACACTGAACCCTTTTAAATTAATTTTTAAACTTTTTTCATGACTTCTTGCAAGTCAGGAAGATGATCAAAAATCTATGTACAGATGATGAGATGACACTTCTGCACTTACTCAAGAGAGGGCTAAAACTGTTGATGAAAAATGAGATAAAACATGATTTGAAACCATTATAAGAATAGTGGTAGCGTGAAATAATGAGACTATGGTGGAAACGGAATTACAAAATATTAAGTCTGCCTTTGTACAGTTCAGTTATCCAGACTTTAATGGCCTTACTAGTACTATTCATCATATGGACTCTCACCTTATTAATAATTATATTTACAGATACTTTAAAAAACCTTTTTACCTCAAAAAGATGGTACTAAATACTGAGGAGCTTGCCTCACTATTCCACTTCCCTCACATTAGATATAATAAAGTTCCAGAAATTAAATGGCAAAACTTTAAAATAGTCAAAGCTCCTACAAACATTCCAAAAGAGTGAGTCCTTTTGTGATACAATATTTACAGGGGAGTAAAAAAAGAAATTAGAATGGCAAGAGAAGACAGAATGAGGCATTTTTATGTAATCTGACAAACAGGTACATGAAAATCTACTATCCTTCTCTCAACTGCTGAGCAAGACATTAAAAACTGAGATTGAGTGGCAATTCTTGATCCTCATGGTGATTTAGCACGTGACATACTCCCCCGTATTCCAAGAGAAAGAGCTGATGATGTGATTTATTTTGACCCCTCTGATTTAGATCGTCCTATATGACTGAATATGTTAGAGGCAAAAGATGATGATGAGAAAGAACTTGTTGCAATGGACACACTCAATATCATGATTAAATTATTTTGAAATGAAATATTTGGCCCAAGAATACAAGACTATTTTAGGAATGCAGTACTTACTCTCATGGACTACCCTCAAGGATGAGCAATAACAGATGTAGTACGCCTGTTTACTGACTATGATTTCCAAAAAGATCACGTGAGGCATGTAAAAAATCCTATTGTAAAAAACTGGTGGGAGAAAACATATGAATCTATGTGAGCAAAAGAAAAAGCAGAAATTATCCCCTACTTTGCTGCAAAATTTGGGCAATTCATTACCAATAAAATGATGAGAAATATCATAGGTCAAACTACTTCTAGTTTCGACATTATGGATATCATGCAAAACAAAAAGATTCTTCTAGTAAATTTGAGTAAATGAAGGCTCTGAGATATTAACTCAAAGCTTCTTTGAATGATTCTTGTAAGTAAAATTCAAATGGCTGCAATGAGAAGAGATAAAATCCCAAAAGAAGAAAGAACTGATTTTTTCCTCTACATAGATGAATTTCAAAACTATGTAACAGATTCTATTGAATCTATACTCTCAGAAGCCAGAAAATACAGACTCAGTCTTAACATTGCCCATCAATATCTCTGACAATTAGAGCAAAGTGATGCTCTCACTAAATCAAGCCTTGATCTCAAAAAAGCAATCTTTGGTAATGTCTGAACCAGTATGAGTTATAAAATCTGACCTGAAGATGGTGAATTTATGGCAAAATATTTTGCTCCAACCTATGCAGATCAGGACTTAGTAAATATGGATAAATATAAATGAGTTATTAAACTGGCTGTTGACAACCAACCCACCATTCCTTTCTCACTTATCCCTCTTAATCCATACTTAGACAAGTGAGATCCAACAGTAGCAAAAGCATTTATTGAACTCTCTCGTCTTAAATACTGAAGAGATAGAGCCTTTGTCAGTAAAGAGATAGAGTATAGAATATGAAGTGTATAAAAAATAAAACAATGCCAAACTACATAACATTACTTGCAGAAAATCTTCTTCTCAAAAAAAAGCTAGAAATAGCTCAAAATTATATGAAAAGAGAGTTTTTTGAGGATAAAAAATGTATAGCTCAACAAAGAAATTGAGCTATTGCTTCAAATAAAAAAAATATGTTTTTGTATAGTAATATTGAGGATATAGTCAATAGAAATATCCAGTCTTTTTTTTGAGAACTTATGCTTATTAGTATACCAGCAACAATACTTGAAAATATAGTCTCAGCTGAGATTACCTATTATAATTTCAGACAATATACTGATCGTGATGGTTTTGCTGTCATTAGTTCATATCATAAGGCTCTTGATGTGATCATTGATGAATGTATTGCAAAAAAATATAAAGCATATATTGATGTAAATAGACTCTCTTCAGATATAGAAAATGATGCTCTCAATAAGTCACTTGCAAAAATTATTCACAGCAACTATTCATTAAGTGTCTGACGTCTCTTCCATTTAATGGAAACACTAAGAAAGTATTGAGACTGAAGGAACAAAACAAAGCTTCCTCAATATACATATCTTTTTTTTAAATTTCTCTGAGAGCAATATGGATTAAGAAAAGTTTTACTTGAAGATGATGATTTTTTCGCAATATTCAAGAAGGTTATCGAGTCTGAAGTACTTGGATCCAAACGACATAAATGAAAAATTACTTTTGTAGAAACACGCAGTGCTAGAAATGCTATCATTTGAGGCTTCAAAGAACAAAACTGTATTATCTATAAACTATTAGAATCTGAAGAAATTTAAAACACATTGCACTTAAAAAATAATTCACTATACTTTATCATGTGAATTATTTTTTATTATCTATACAATAGTTATGGCAAATATATTAAACATTATTTTACTTTCTCCAGTACTTATTTTTGTAGTATTACTCCTTATTAACAATGATCTGCTTGGTATAAAGTGAAATGTGAATTTATTTTTCACCTCATTTGAAACTCCTATTGTTGCATTTATGGCTATATTCTTTGTTGGGTATATCATAATAATGTACTGTCTTTTTAAATTCTCTAACTTCTTTGTAAGTCACAAAAATAAAAACCTTACAGGTGAAGTGAACAAACTAAAAGCAGAAATGATTGATCGCCAACCAAAGCTTATAAAATCTATGGAAGAAAAGTTTGCAGAAATACTTACCAAATCAGATGAATCTCATAGAGAATCAATCAGTATATTAAAAAAAGAAAATGAGAAAGTAGTAACAAATCTTACATATGATTTAAAAATCATTAAAGAAAAAGTTGAAAAATTGAGCCCAAATGAAAAGTAACTTTCAAAATAATCTCTTCCCTGAATCCCTACTCTTTATCCAAAGAGCAGGGAGCTGCATTTTATTTTTATTCTATATTGAATTCATTGTAATCTCTTCCCTTCATGCTCTACATAGTAGCCACTCCAATTTGAAATCTCTGAGACATAACATATAGAGCTGTTGAGACTCTTAAACATGTTGATTCTATTGCTTGTGAAGATACAAGAACTTCATGAGTATTATTATCACACTATGAGATTT
>CALDZW010000006.1 GCA_937944175.1 uncultured Candidatus Altimarinota bacterium | reverse complement strand
ATCAGAAGTTCTTTTAGAATTTCTAGCATCAGCAGAGTATCCTTGTAGAGATATAAATGCAATTGTACCTAATATAGCAAGTATAGTAATAACTACTATTAATTCAACTAAAGTAAATGCACTATTTGTATTCTTTTTCATAATAATGAATAAGTTACAATATAAAGTAATTGTGAAGTGTTACAATAATAATACAATCATGCTCTTTTAATGTATGGATAGTTACTCCAGAACAGAGAATAATACTATTATTATTAAGGTGAAACTACAAACCTTTGTGTTAATTTCAATGTGTGCTTCAACTAAAAGCTCTACTATTTTAATGACTTTGTGAATGAATGCTAATATATTTGTACATTTCTAATAGACAAATCAACGCATAATATTCGTAATATATAAAATACATATATGCGAAACTCACGTGAATTTTCTAAGCTGAAGGAAAAAGACTGTACATTTAAATTGAACAGTCTTTTTTTAATTACTAGAGATGAGTTACTTGTTGACTTTTTTATAATGACTTTGCTACTTTACCTAATTCAAAAAATGGAAGCATAATAGCAATTACAATTACTCATACCAAAAATCATACAATAACAATAATTATTGGTTCCATCATACTTGAAAGATTTCATATATATCTTTTTAACTCCTTGTTGTAATTAATTCCAATCTTTTCAAGAGATTTTGCCAGACTTCATGTTTCCTCTCATGTACTTACCACATATGCAAACTCTTCATCAAAGAGTTCATTGTCATAAATACTTGCTTCATATTCTAGATTAAGTCACAAAGCTTTTGAAATGGTAAGTCATACTTCTACTTCATTTTTTACTCTGATAATCTCTTTTTTATATAATAAATTTGGAACAACCTTTGATGATATTTTAATTGCATCAAGAAGAAGTACTCAAGAGTTTAATAAGAGGGTGAATGATTTAATGAAGTATATAATATTTGATCTTTTAACTATATATCAAAATATTGGTATTTTTGTAAAGAATTTTGCAAATCATATCTTTCAAATATATGTCTTATTTATAAGTTTAATACTAGTTACAAGTACTACCATTCATATAATAATAATGTACCATTTCTCAATTAAAAAATCTGAAAATCATACAACTATTTGAGTCAGTTTAGGAAGTTCATGTCATGATTTATTAAATGATTCAGTGATTCTTGGTATAATAAAAACCATCATAAACACTACCATAAGGAGAGTTAAACAGAATAATATTATAGGATAAATCATTGCTCATTTTACTTTTGATTTCAACTCTATATTTTCTAAAAGAGTTTTATCAAGCTGATCAAGTATGACTCCTAATTGTCATGTTTCTTCTCACACACTAATAAGAGATACTGTAAGGTTATCAAAAACTTTTGGGTATTGAGACATTGTCTCACTAATTCATATACCATGATCAATATTTCACCTAATTTCAGTGATGATATCTTTCATGTATGGATTTTTGGTCTGCTTTATAAGTATTGCTAGTGCTCACTTGATATCAATTCATGAATTTAGAAATATAGAAAGTTTATTAATAAACTGCCAAAGCTCTTTTTTAGTAGCTCATTTAAAAAGCATAATTTGCTTATCACCAATTCATCATCATTTTTTATGATTATTAATTTTAGCTTTTTTAGCTTTGTCTAAAAGCTTAATAAACTGAGAATTATCAAAATTTCAGTACTTATCATAGAATGTCTTTTTGGTAAACATGTTTATTCTTGCTATTGGTTGTAATTAAATATCTCATTCTTTTGAAATAATATCTTCTACTTGGTGTATGACTGTATCAAAATCTCAGGATTTAAGGAGTTGTTCTAATACTTTATATTTATTTGCAATCTTTGCATTCTTTAAATTAATTTTATATTTTGTTTCATTTTCTACAGCTTTTTTCAGATAGAAATTTATATCTTTGTGAACCCATCATTCTTTTATAAAGCGGATTGCTTCTTGCTTCAGAGTAATGAATTCTCATAAGTGATAGAGCTTTTTCAGGCTAGTAACAATAACATTAAGTTCTTTCTCTTTTTTTATTTTTTTAAGTTCTGTTTGAATTTGGATTTTATCTTTTCAAACAAGCTTTTTAATATCTTTTTTATCAAGTTTTTCATCACTTTGAAGTTTTTTAAGATATTTTGAATCCTTTTTTTGAATATCAGCAGAAGCATCACGTTTTATTACAATCATTGTTACATCATCATCAAATGAGCTCCCTCATCTATGAGAGAGTACTTGTGTTATGAGGTTTTTATATATTGATGTGGAAGTTCATCCATGCTGAGCTATATCTCAAAATATTTTTGAAAGTCGTTTTATTCACAATGGTGTTCAGTTTATTCATTGACATTCAATAGCTCAATCACTATAAATGAGTAATGTATCACCATCAGATACATTAATGTCTTTTGCTTTAATAGCACTAAGATCTTCAATCTTTCTAATTCATGCTGCAAGTCATCAAGCTACTATTTGCTCTACTTTTTGCGTTTCTTTCCTATATACTAATAAAGGTTCATGTCACATTCATACATAGTGAATTCTGTTTGTATTTTCTCTATCAACCTGAAAAAGCATTCAAGTGATAAAATTTCTTGTTTGGAGATCTTGTTTAAGTGCATTATTAATTTTCATTGTTAATTCAACTACATTATGCTTTTCAGCATGTGATGTAAAAGCTTTTGTAAGAAGCGTAACAATAAGGCCAGCTTTTATTCAGTGTCATGTAGCATCTCATATGAAAAACTTATGATCTTTTTTTCAGTGGTGGATTCAGAAAGTGTCACCAGATATTTTGCTGGATCAGAGGACTTTCCCATATAAATCAAATCAATGCATTTGATCAGTAAATATTTCTTTTGTGAGACCCTTGTGGATATTAGCTAATTTTTGTTTTGCAAGCTCACTGTTCATTTGAGCATTTTCTTCAATGAGAAGAGTTACCTCATCAAGGAGTTTCTTTTTTCTGAGCCTCTCTTTGAGAGTTTTATATATAAGAAGCTTTCACTTAATTCTTTCAAGTATTGATGTATGGGTATTAGTATTGTTATCAGTATTTTCATCATCTTCATCAGATAACTTCAGTGTTCATCAAGCAAGTCTCATAGCCTCTTTTTTGAGATTTTTTTGGAATTTTAAATCTTCTTTTTTTCTCTGTTTTTCAATACTTTTAAGCAGAGATCACTTTTGCTTGTTATAAAATGTGATTACAGAAGAATTATGTTTATTTTCTTCTAAGAAATTTTTTAATACTTTTAACGCATAGTCACTTTTTCAAGTTTTCTTGAGTAAGTCAATTTCATTTTTTATTTTTTTAAAACGTATCTTAAAACGTTCTTTGTCTTTTTTTTCTTTTGCTTTTAATTCTTTTTGTTCAATTGATTGGAGCATCTTATTAAGCTCTTCTTCCTTTTTATTATATGATTTTAGTTGAGATTCTTTTTCATTTTCTGCATATACTGTATCTCACTCATTGTTAAGGCGTCAGACTAATGCATCAAATCAATCTTTTTCAATTGCTTTGATCTCTTTTAGTGTTTTTTTTGCTTTTTCCCAATCTTCAAGAAGCATAAGAGTTTTAATTCATTTAATTGCATCCTCATATTTTTTTATGTTTTCAGGTATAAATCTATATTTTGATTCTTCCTTGAGAAGGAGTGACTCATGTTCCTTAATTTTACTAATATTTAGAGTAAATGCTTTTTCTAAATTTGCTTTATTAATAGTGAATGTCTCATCTTGAGGGAGTTCTTCAATTTTTTCTTGTAGATTAGTTTTCTCAGTATGAAGTGTATTGCTTAATAAATCATGAGCTTTATCCCATTTTTTTCTTTTGATAAAAACTTTGATGATACGCATAGCATCATCAATGTTTTTGATTTGTGTTTCATCAATTTTTGTTTTTCAGAATCAGAACATAAATATCTCAAATAATTAAATCAATTTAAATGCTTCTTTAATAGTAGTGTCTCCAAGAGTAGCTTTGATTAAACCATCTTGTACAATTGTAATCATTCAGTGTTCAATGGCTTTATCCCTCATTTCATTCGCACTCTTTTTTTGTAATATCATAGGCTCAAGATATTCTTCAATAATAAGCACCTCATGTATTCAGAGCCTTCATTTATATCAGGAACCACCACATTTTTCACATCAGACTCATTCATAGAATATCATATTTTCAATCTCATTTGCATCAATGATTGGTTCAAGATAGGTATGTACCATAGTCTTTTCTGCCTGCGTAGGATGGTATTCTGCTTTACATTGAGAACATATTCTTTTTGCAAGCCTTTGACTAATAACCATTTTCATTGCTGAAGAAAGCAAGAAGGGTTCTACTCACATATTAATAAGTCTTTGAACAGTACCAGGAGCAGAATTGGTATGGATTGTTGATATTACCAAGTGACCAGTCAGTGCTGCTTCTACAGCAAGTACAGCTGTTTCTTCATCTCTTATTTCTCATACCATAATTATATCTGGATCTTGTCTTACAAGACTTTTAAGTCCTGCAGCAAAGGTATATCATATCTGTGGTTTTACTTGAGATTGGTGTACATATTCAATATCATATTCAATAGGATCTTCTAGTGTTGAAATATTATACTCAAGTGGGTTATAATTCTTTAATACTCAGAATAAAGTAGTTGATTTTCATGAACCTGTTGGTCCAGAAACTAGAATGATACCATATTTTGTTTTAAGAGCTTCTCTTACTTTTTCAAGATTTACATCAATAAGTCAGAGCTTATCAATACTTGTGAGAGATGCATCTTGTTTGAGTATTCTCATTACAATCTTTTCTCAATAGGTAGTAGGTAAAGAAGAAAAACGGATATCAACTTGGACTCATTCTGCTTCATAAAAAAATACTATTTTCCCATCTTGAGGTTTTTTGTTTTCATCAATCTTTACTTTGGCCAAAACTTTAAGCCTTGTTATCATTCCACTAATATTTTCTCTATTAATTTTATCAAAAATTTGAAAATCACCATCACGTCTAAAACGTATAAGGAGAAAATTTTTTAACGGCTCAATATGGATATCTGATGTTTCTGTTTCTATTGCTCACACAAATATAGAGTCAATATAGCTTACAATATCTCATATATCTTTTTTGATAGGAATTGTTTCAATGTCAGATGTTTCATGCATCTTAATCATACAAATATTTTATTTAGGTGAATTATTACTAGAATTCTAGCAGATATTTTTATAAATGTACAAAAATATGAATTGACAAAAAACACTATATATTTTTTATATAGTGTTTTTTGTCATTAACAGTATTACTTTTTTAAAAAGTTAGCAATTTTTCTATTTGTATTTTCTGATCATGTAGTATTTTCTTCTACTGCTGGATCTTGAGTTACTTGTTCAAGAGGTTCATCTGGAGAGTTTATTGTATTGTCTTTATCTCCAAGGTCATTTAGTGGATCACTGATTATTGGTTGATTAATTCATTTATTAGAATTATTTATTGTTTTTGTTTTTTGTTTTGTGGCTTCTGTCTCATTTTTCTTCTTTTTGTTTCCAAGTAAAAAACTTTCTACTTTGTTATGTTTTAATTTTGATATTTCAATATCAAGAACTTTTTGTAAATCACCAAGTTTAGTGTACTCAATATTATTATACTTGAAAATTTTCACAGAGTTTTTTCATACTGTACTTTCAATAGTGAATGGGAATCATTTATGTATCATTTTTTCTTTATTCCATTGAGATGTTTTGACAGTATTTGTTATTGATTTTTCTATTCCTGCTTGTTTCTTTTCTTGAAGATTATTGAGTCATTCCTGTATTTTTTCCAAATCTTCCTCTCCAGTTTGTGTTTTATAATATGAAACAAGAGTGGCTTTGTAGTTACTCAGGGAGTGTTTTTTTGGGTCTAAATAAAATAACCCAGTTATTCACAATCAAGTTATGGCAATGAGTCAGCAAACAAGGGCAGGACGAGTTTTAGGGAGGTATTTAAGTTTTTTTATTTTACTCATTATGTCATTTTCTTTTGCTGAAAAATCGGATTCATAATTACTAAATTGAGATTTTGGTTTTCACAGTAGCACTTCATCTCATAGCATGATTGTTCCTTCTTTACTGTTTTTTTCACCATTTTCTTTATCTTCAACTTCATTGTTCTTGTCTTTTCAATCACTATTAGTTTCATGAAAGAGTTGTCAGAATTTTTTAGATGCTTGAGGATTTATAATCTTCTCATCTTCTCCTGCATGCTCATTTGGAGTTACATGGATTCAGGTTTTTGTGGTATGTTCTTCTCAAGTATGTTCATTTAAAATTATTTTCTTATTATCATCTCAAGTTATCAGAGTATTATCTTCAATTATTTCATTAGTATTTTTCTCTTCTGTATTATTATCAATATTGAGATTTGTGTTATTTTCTCAACTTTCTCATTTTTCATTTAAAATAGTTTCACTTATAGTTTCTTTATGTAATAGGGGAGCTTTATTGGTGTTTTCACTAGGAATTATTTCTGTTAGAGTTTCATCAGTAAGTGTAATAATATTTTTCTCTTTATTAAGATCTGCTTCTTCAGAAGCTCAACTAATTGCTTCATCATCTTCAGGTATATCTTGCATAGATGATTTTTTCATTCAAGAAAGGGAAAGTTTTTTCTTTCCACTTTTATTTGTACTTTTATCTTCTTCTCATTGATCTTTTGAATTTCACAATGAATCTACTATTGATCATTCTGATTCTTGTAAAGTAGGTATGATTGAATTATCTGTGATTTCAGAATCATCTAATGGAGTTATTGTTTCAGATTCTTCCTCAACTGACAGCATTTTTTTATCACTATTTTTTAAAGAGATACCTATTTTTAGTACAGGCTTTTTTTGAATCTCTTGTTTTTCAAGAGTATTATTTTCTATAGATTTTGATTGTTGATCTATAGTTATATCTTGATTATTATCTTGTTTTTGTTTGCCATTTCTCTTGGCTCTCATTCATGCAAGACTTATTTTTTTATTTTTGTTTTCTGACATATTTGATTTGTTTACGAAATATCAGTTCCAGTATAGTATATTATACTTTAAAAAATAAATCAAATATTTGTCAATTTATTTTTCTATGCATTATCATATTAATGTGCTAACCTGTTGTTGTAACAGAAAATTATACTTACTTACATAACATTTGTTATATATGAAAAATACTACAAAAAAATCTGCTCACTTATTGAGTAGAAATCTACTTTCTACTGCAGCTGTAATTGCTCTTATGTGAGCCTCTGCATTTGCTGCTGCTCCAGCTTGAGGATATCTTCCAGGAGCAACTCTTGATCCTGATTGTGCTCCAAGCGATACTGATTGTATAGTTCAGAATGTTTGAACTGAAAGTGATCCACTAAGAAAATTTGTTGAAGGAAGTGGGAGTCTTAATGCAGTATATACTGGTTGAAATGTGTGAATTGGAGTGAGTGATCCTCAATATAGGATAGACCTGTGAGGTGATCAGTATATAGATACTAAAGTTCACTCTTTATGAACATACACATCTTTGTGACAAGAATTGTCATGAGCTGCAACAGTCTTGTGAGATAATGTTATTCCTTCAGCAGCATTGAATAAAATGCAGATCCAAACAACTCATGGATGATATTGAGCAAGAGCAATAAGAATGAGGTATCATGCAACACCCTGAATTGAGTTTCATGCAATATGATGAACTGTTACAAAATGAGATGACTTTGATAGCCCAAGAATGTTTATCTCTAATAATGGTAGAGTGTGAGTTGGAACAACTGGACCAGGTGCACAATTTCAAATTACTACAGATGGCTTAAGTGGAGATGCATTGAGGATCACAGATGGAACAAATAATGACATTACTGTAAACCAAGATGGAAATATAGGGGTTTGAAATACTGCAAGTAAGACAGATTTATTAAGATTATACAGAAAAACATCAACTAATCCAATAACAGGATGATATGTACATAATACATCACTAGAGTCAGTACTTGATTCAGAGATTGATATTTCATGATCACTTCCATTTGAGGTTTTGACATATGATAAGAGTAATACAAAACAAACATACATGCGTAATCTTAATTCAAGAATATTACGTACAGGAACATGACAACTTTCCTACCAAAGATGAATGTACAATTATATCTATAATCAGGCATGATCAAAGAATACTGATCGTACCGTATGAATAGAAAACACTATTGACAATAGATCAACAATAAATGCAGAAATCACGAACCCATACATATATTCTCAGTATAATACAGCTACACATAATTGAATAGAAACTTTAAGTAACCTATGAGGGATAACTAATATTGTAGGAAGTACAGTAACATCATGATGAGTAGATGGTACTACAAGAGGTATACATACAAAAGCAACTGATAACTCATCTGTTAATAGTACATATGTTATAGGTAATCAAATAGAAGCGGTTAAAAATTGATCATGAAAAGTAACAAACTTATATGGAACATACAATTATGTATTATCATGAAACACACCTACTACATGATGAGCTAATGTACTTAAGGGTATATATAATCTTATAAATTACCGCTCTCAAACACCATGAGAAACAACTTCTAGTGCAAGATGAATTGATAATAGCTTTACATATGCTTCAACAAATCCATCAACCTATATTGAAGGTATTAAGACAAATACAAATGTTACTTGATGAACACCTACTACTGCAGCATGAATTAGTAGTTCTTTCAAGCATAATGGTACAGGAACAGGAACAACATCAAATGTAAGATGAATTGAGAACACTGTAACAATTAACACATCAACGGCATTAGTAAAGAATGGAAGGAATATTGATTGAATTATTACCAATAATGCAAAAATTGATAATTGATATCTTCAGTGAATTAGGATGAGAGTGACTGATAGTAGTGTATTGTGATGAGAATCATATGAGCAGAGTGCATTAAATGTTTCCAATACAACATCAACTACTAATGATACAGAAATTAAATATGCAAGATGATGAATTATTAGTCAAAACATTGCAACAACTGCATGAGTAAAAACAGAATCAACATGACTAACAGTAGATAACTATATGAGAACAACAAGTACAAATACACTCCCATTAAATCAGTGACTTGATGTATATAATTATATTTATCCAACTCATACTCAACCAATTACAAATAACTATTGATGATATATTAAAAATTATGTTTGAACTATTGCCCCTGTGACAAATTCATATGGTTTAAGAGTAGGTTCTAGTGTTCCTGCAACTGCAAATGTAACTAATAATTATGGGTTATATGTAGATGCATTAGCAAATGGAATTACAAAGAATTACTCAATATACTCAGCATGATGAGATTCATACTTTAAATGAAATGTTGGTATAAATAATTTAAACCCAGTTTCAAAATTAGCTGTGACTGGTTTACCAAAATGAACTGATGATTCAGTTGCAGATGGTACATTGCAAGGAGCTGTATGTATTACAACTACATGAAATATGTATATTGATACTGATTGAAGCTGTGCTAACTAGTATATTTCTCAAAATAATCAAAAAATGATAACAAATTGTTATCATTTTTTGATTATTTTACATACTGGTACAACCAGTAGA
>CALDZW010000005.1 GCA_937944175.1 uncultured Candidatus Altimarinota bacterium | reverse complement strand
TAGATAAAGATGGAATTTATCATCTTGAAGATTTTCTTAAAGAGTATAAAAAAACTGTTTTAGTAATTTCTCATGATGCTGAATTTTTAAATTCTTTTACTGACTGAGTACTCTATCTCGATGTTCATACAAAAGAAGTAGAGCAATTTGTTGGGAACTATTATGATGTAGTTGAACAAGTATCAAGAAAGATTGAGAAAGAAAATATGGCAAATGCTAGAATGAAAAAGGAAGCTCAAGATAAAATGGATCAAGCAAATGTATTTGCTCATAAAGGATGAAAATTGAGAGCTGTAGCCAAAAAATTAAAAACTGATGCAGAGCAACTTAAAGAAGATATGGGTGATAAAAGAAAAGAAGATGTGCCTATTAAACCTTTCAGTATTGATATGCAAGAATGAGTGTGATGAGAAATCTTAAAAATAAATACTGTTTGAGTAGTTATTAATAATGAAATGGTTCAAAAGCCAGTCGATATGATTCTCAGAAAAGATACACATATGCTTCTTTCTGCTCCTAATGGAATGTGAAAATCTACTTTTCTTAATGCTCTTGCTGATTGAACTGCTGAATGAGTAGTTCTTGGAGATAAAGTGAAAGTTGGTTATTATACACAAGATTTTTCAAACCTTGATTTTGAGGCAACTGTTTATGATGAGCTGAGAAAATCTGGACCATGACTTACAGAGCAGGAATTTAGGTCACAAGCTGCTCGTTTTCTTATAGACGGAGAACTTATGAAAGCAACAGTATGACATATTTCAGAAGGACAGAAAGGTCTTGTTGCATTTTGTGCAATAGTTTTTCAAAAACCAGGATTATTAATTCTAGATGAACCAACTAATCATATTAATTTTAGACATATTCCAGTAATAGCCAATGCCCTCGCTGATTACAAATGAGCTATGATTTTAGTGAGTCATGTTGATGAATTTGTCTGGAGTATTAGAATGGATGAGTATTTAGATCTGGATCAGTTGTAATTCACATAAAAAATATGAAAATACTTCTCTACAATACATGATACTTTGAATGAGTTGATTGAACCCTGAGCAAGTATTTTTTTTGAAAAATCCAAGCTCTCTTCAACAAAAACCATCAAGAAAAAATTACTGAATCTTTTCTACAGTCTATAGAGTGAAAATCATATGATCTATGTCTTTTAGTAGAAATAAAACAAAAAATTTTTAGATATCTAGATAAAAACACTAAAAAAAAGTGATACTTTGATCAAAAGTATCACCCACATTCTTTACTCAGACATGTTCCCTTTTTTTCTTGAAATGGAAATGCTATTATTTCATCATGAGAGAAAGATACTTCTTCTTCTCATTTTTTCAGAAATAAATCAGATTGATGAGTCTTCTCAGCAAAGAAGCTCTATATTGAATATTCTACAGAAGATAATGTAAAAATAGTTCTTCTTCATCTACCTTTATGAAAAAAAGCTAGAAAACAACAGCTATATGAACTCAGTAAAAACTACAAGAATTATTCTTGACCTCTTATTATTGCATGAGATTATAATATTTTTCAGTGACTAGAGGAATTAGATACTTTAGTCAGTAAACTCTGATTGACCATACTTTCACCATGAAAGACATTTCCTACAATAAAACCCCACTATGCTCTTGATCTATTTCTGGTGAGAGGAATAAAAAATACAGAATGTAGTATTGTAAAAGATATATACAATATTAGTGATCATCTAGCAATTGAATTGGAATATACTCTATAAGTTTTATAGAAAAATACTTGTTACTATTGGTATATATACTAATGCAAATAATGTAGAAGCTAAAACAGCCATTGCAGCTTTTTCTGGATATACTTTCAATTCAGAGGCAAGAGCAATGGTATTTGAAGCAAGAGGAACAATTGATATAATAATAAACAAAGAATATGCAGATTCTGAATAGAAACTAAAAAATGTTGAATCTAAAAAGATAACTACACCTGTAAGCACAGGCCAAACAATAAATTTAGCAAGAAATGTAAGCCATAAAAATGTAAAATCAATAGTAGATACACTGATTTTCATTAGTCACATTCCAACTATCATAATTCACAAAACTGAATATGCTCATATAAAATTATCAAACACAGCAATCATTTCTATATTAAAGTCTATTCAATATACATTAGCTATTATACCTCCTAAAAATGCATAGATTGTTGGGAGTTTCATTACTTTTTTAAGACTTTCTTTGGTTGAAAAACTTCATTTTGCAGTCATATAAAATCATAGAGTATTTTCATAGAGGACAAAACCAAGAATAGCCAAAACTGCTAAGCTGAAATATTCTGGTCATAACAATATACTAATAACAGGGAGTCAAAAATATCATGTATTCCCAGTCCCTGATGTAAAAGATAAAATATTTTTTGTGGAATCCTCAGGGTAAAATATGTTTCATATGAAATAAAAGCATGCACCTATCAGTGATGCTAAAATATAAAACAAAAATGGTATACTAAGAGTTTCAATACTTAACTCTGCCCTATAGACTCAATAAAATATAACAACAGGTGCAATAATATAAATAAGCAATGTAGCAACTGATTCTTTTTTTACTCATAAGGCCTTCCCACTTATGTATCAAAGTATGATCAGAAAATAAAGTGGTAATAGTTTGTATAAAAGTGTTATAAACAACATAAAACAAAAGAAATTATAAAGTAGAATAGCCCCTATCAAAAAATAGGGCATCTATTATAATAAGCTGAAAAAACACTTTGTGCACTTTTTTTTGGACTTTTTTATATAGAGCATTTTTCACAAAAAAAATAGCTCTACAACTATTCTTAACACCAATATATTCAATGTATTTAAAGCAATTTCTCAATTTGATTCATTTGAGTGTGTAATACTCATTGATGGAGTAATAAACTTTGTTCTAAACTTTGAATCTCAGTATTCTCAGAAATATCTCCAACACTATCTGAAAGTTTCTCCAGTTCTGATTTATGAAAGAGTAACCACCCTTCCAGTAATAAGGTAAAATTATTAGAAAATTCTAATAACCATTCTCCCTCTTCTCATATAAAATCATCTC
>CALDZW010000004.1 GCA_937944175.1 uncultured Candidatus Altimarinota bacterium | reverse complement strand
TCTCACAAAAAACATTGTTTTTTATAGCAGCAGAAAGTAAGAAAATATATTCAATCTTGAGAATAGTCATAATCTTTTAATCGTTGATGTTTTCTAACAGGTCAATTATACATGATTATTTCTTCAATTTTTGTAAATACTTTTTTGCATTTCTTCATTCAAATAATATGACTCTTTGGTCTTGAGTGTCCTGTAGGGTGTGAATGCATTTGCACCCTACTCCTGCATCGTTTACCCCCTTCTCAAAATCACTTTTATAATTCACTCAAACAAATAACACCTTATCTGCTAATTTCTCTGCTGCTATCTTCTTTCATAAATCATAGTGAACCTGCTCTGATTCTTTCCCAAGCTCCAAAATATCATCCATCACCAGTATTCTTACTGGTCATGCATGAGCTCTCCCCTCTTTAGAAGGGAGGGGATTAAGGGGTGGGTTAGATGCTCAAAAACTATTTAACACATCAAGCCCAGCAAGTAGTCATGCTTCTGATAAATTGTAGGTTTGATCAATAAACGTTGTGTTTCAAACAGTTGTGATATTTTCACTCTTGAGTTCTGCTAATCATTTTTTGATATCCTCAAGCTCAACTCAGAGATCAACACAGCAAGCAAGTACTCATGTGAGATTGATGATGTGATGCTTTCAGATAAGCGCTACTTCTAGTTTGAATTTTTCTTTTTTGTATCTAAAGGTAAATACTGTTTTCCCTCATTGAGTTCCTGTAATTTCTGAAACCGCTGCGAGATCCTCTCAATCTATTCAATAAGTAACCGTGTGAGAGAGAAATTCTTCATCTTTGTGAGCTAAATATCATTGAATATATCTGTTATCTCCATTGACATAGAGAGTTCCATTATTAGCCAGTACTTTTTCTGCTATTTCAAACTTTCATTGAATAATGTTTTTTTGACTTCAAAAGAGTCAGATGTGCTGATTTCAGATAGCTGTAAGAAATCAGTATTTGTGATTTACTATGGTTCATAGTAATGAAATCTCCCCTATTCTATAAGCTCACATCTCAGCCACAAAATAATCATAGTCTTCTGTGAGATTGTTGATAACAATATTACTTACTCCGAGCTCTGTATTAATATTTTCTGGTGTTTTTAGTACTTTTGACTTCTCTTCCTCCCTTTGGGGAGATACCCTCACATTCGTTGGGGCACGCTGAGTCCCCGAAGGGGGATGGGGGGATATAGATGAATCAAGCATAGTAGCAAGCATCTCTTTGACTCACGATTTCCCATAACTTCCTGTAATTCAAATGGTCTGTACTGTTTGAATCTTAGAAGAAATTGATGACGCTCTTGTCATTTGTCTTTTCTTTTGAATGTTTACGAGTGGAAGAGTCAGAGCAATACAGGCATAAATTACCACAGGGGTAAAGAGCATTGTCCCAATAACAAATGTGTATATCCACTGCCAGGCTCCGAGAGCTATAAATGAAAAATATGCAAGAGCCAGTACTCAGTTAATAATTCAGATAGTGAGCAAAAGCCTCATAGTTTTTTTTGGGAACAATATTCTCTTTCTGGCTATTTTTCAAATAACAAAGATATTATGTATCACCAAAAAGAAAAAGACTACTGGAAAGACAATAATCTCTAGTGGAGCATGAAAAAACACTCAAATACTCAAAAGCAGGAGTGGAAGTTCTATAAAAAACCAAAAATTCAGTATTGCTTTCTTTCCTTGAGGAGTGAGAATATATTCTTTGAAACGATCCCATCTATATTCTTTGAGCTGAATAGCAAAAAGCCAAAAACTCAGAGTATAAAAGAGTGGTAATATTGTTGCTAGTATAAAAAGAATTTTTTCAAGTGTCATAGTGTTTTATACAGATGATAAAAATGTTTGAACCAGTTTATCTGGAGATTTAAGATGAATCCCGTGTGTTTCATTGGCTAGAATAATTTTTCTACTTCCAGAAATAAGACTATTCATAGTATGACAATCTCAGACAGGAGTATAGGTATCTTTTTCTCCCCAAATGAGCAATGTCTCAGTACTAATATCAGCTATTTCAAGTGATAAGTCTGTGTTAATCATATTGAGATAGGTTTTATGCAAAAACTCATTTTTCTCTGCTTCTAAATAATCCTGTCATCAGATGCACTTATAAAACAGTTGTCTCATTTTTTTCATAATTGGTAGGGACAACAGGTCTGTTGTCCCTACAGTATTCTTCACAGTTTTTGTAAAATAATTTAATATTTTTCTCTTGAGTGATCTTTTTTTATCATGCCTAATTCCGGCTGAATTATTAAGCACCAGTCATGCAATTGAGATATTTTTTCTGTTCTCAAGTACTATCGATGTAGCTCCTCCATTGCTATGTCCCCAGAGAATTATACTTTCAAGCTCTAGAACTCTACAAAATTCCTCTATAAGTTCTGCATACTTCTCAAGAGTAAACTCTCTCTTACATACAGTTTTGGTACTTGAACATGGAATATCTGGAACAATCACATTATATCACTGCTGTTGTAATAATTTTCACACCTGACCCCAGCTATCACTTGATCATCTCCAACCATGCAAGATCAAAATAGTTTGTGCTTCTTCTGATGACACAAAGCGCTTATAATTCATATTGAGAGATACTCCTTCATATTCTAATTGTAGTTGAAATTCCTCCATAAAGATTCTCTCACATTAAATGATATTTTTTACTGATATATCATATGAAAAAATACTATTTTGTGAATAGTATAAACCCTAAATTATATCTAGTTAGTACAAGCTTTTATAACACACATACATTTCTGGTCAAATCACAAATGAGATTCAAGCAGTAGATTCATAATCTTCAGGACAAGAGCACTCATTAGTAAATACATTCTCTTTTTCACATACTCATCATTCTTGAGATATTTCATACCTTCCTCTCTCATCACTCAGATCAACTGTAAGATTATTTGCTCAATCAGTTGCAGAGATAATGCTGGAAATCATCACAATATCTGGAACAGTAATTTTTCAGTCTTTATTTACATCAGAACAAATACTTTCTGCTTGATTTTGAGTAATTACTCAAGAAAGATATTTTATATCACTTTTATTTATTTCTCAGTCTAAATTTGCATCTCATTGTAATGTACAAGAGTAAG
>CALDZW010000003.1 GCA_937944175.1 uncultured Candidatus Altimarinota bacterium | reverse complement strand
AAAAAAATCTATACCATAGTATGGTAAGATTTTTTTCATACAATTAATCTAGAAATAACTATAAAGAAATGGGAGGTGTTAAATGAATATATAAATTTTTAATGAATAAGGGAGCATTTAAAAAAATGGTCTCTTATGTTATATTAATAGTATTTTTATATGTATTTAGGGACTTTTTAGGAATGTTTTTTATGATATTTCTTTTTGCATACCTGTTTTACTCAATGGCAGAATTCCTCAACGCAAAGATTCTTCAGCTTTCAAAGAAGTTTGATTTTCTCAAGTTTATGCGAAAAATCCCTTTCTGGATTATTATTTTATTGGAGTATCTTGCATTTATTGGAATAATCATTTATTTTGTTTCTAATATTATTCCAACACTTAAGGTAGAAATTAACTCTATAGTGGATGAATTTAGTATTATTAGTGAACTTGAGAGTATACCAGAGATGCATAGTATTATTGATCAACAAATAATTCAAGACAATCCATGACTGGTGAAGCCTGATTCTTGATCAAAAAAATTGATAATAGCATTTAATGATTTTAGGGCTGCTGTTCTCCAAAAATTGATTATTATTGATCCTGATGATAATCTTCAGCTAGCATGATATATAGAAAATTTTGGGAAAAATTTAGATTTCAAATCTATAGGGAAGAGTGTTGTTGATAATGTGAGTGTATTTGGAGGCTATGTTCTTAATATTATCTTGGCACTTGTCTTAAGTTTTATCTTTATCATTGATAGAAAAAAACTCTGACAGTATTTATATAAAGTGAAAGAATCCAATTTATGATTTTTTTATACAGAATATGAATGACTTCTAGATAAGGTAGCTAAGAGTTTTTGACTCATACTCAAAGCTCAATCAATGATAGCTTTAGCTAATGCTATTTTGACAGTAATAGGACTTATTATCATTGGTTTTGTATATAGAAGTACATGAGTAGAGACTTTTCCATATATACTTACACTAGCCTTAGTTGTTTTTGTGTTTTGATTCATTCCTGTACTATGAGTGGTACTTTCATCAATACCTATTATGGTTATAGCCTATATGTCTTATCAGGAGCCAATGGTGCTAGTCCTTATTGTACTTATGATAGTGATAATCCATATGATTGAGGCATATTACCTAAATCCAAAGATTGTCTCAAGCTTTTTAGAACTCCCAGTGAGTCTTACATTTATTATATTGATTGTGTCTGAGCATTTCTTCTGATTTGCATGACTTCTTATCTGAATTAGTGGTTTTTACTTCTTTGTATCTTTGATCAAAGATTTTGATGCAATGCTCGGAAAGCGAAAGAAAAAATTGTTCAGCAAGTTAAAATGATAGCCCCAAAAAAATAAAGCAAGAAATTTGGTTCTTGCTTTATTTTTTGATCAATTTTCTGATACTCGCTTTTACTACTTGATTCTTAGTACCTAGTGCTGTATCCTCTCTTTGTACTAAGAGAGTTTGAGAGTATATATCTCACGGGTAGCTTATAATGTCAGTAATATTATTTCATTTATTATCTATATACTTGTATCATGCGTTTGTTGATCATGTGAAAATCAGATATTCCTTGTTAGTAGTATCTTTAAATAAATAAAATATTTCATTTTCGAGCAGGTTTGATGTATCAAGGTTCTTAACTGTATTTGAGATATTTCTTTTGAGGAGTCTTAATGTTACAGATTCATTATATCTAGCAATTAGATTATTTGAGTATGCAAGCAGTCTTCATACTCAAAGAACAACAATGGAAAGAATGAACACTCATATAATAATGCCAACAAGTGATTCTCATAGAATATTATGAGATTTTTTCATGAAACATATATGAGGAATATAAAATAAGAATCATTTATATTATTTTATTGAGTTTGGAGTCTTTGTAAAGTTCTAAAAAAAATATTTCTTTACAAAGAAACATCTATTCTTAAAATAATAGTATAGTTTTATTTATGACTTGAGCAACAATATATGCTTTCCTTGATATCAAAAAAATATGCTTTTACATTAGTAGAACTTGTTGTGGCAATTACTATATCATCCATAATATTGATAGGGTTATTTTCTCTTATTGGGGATACAATATCAGAACTGTGACAGGCAAATAATTCATCAGAAATGATAGTTGATATTAATGACCTTCTTGATACTATGAATGATTATAATAGTATTTATGATAAAAAAGATATTATTATTGATTGACTAAGTGGTCAAGGTACTGATGTGCTTATGTTTACAAATAGTGCAAATACTTCATGAATTTTATTTGCTCTCATTGATCCAGAATCAAAAAAAGTAATAAATAATACAGAGCAATATGAATCATATAATAGAAGGTATATTTGATATAAAGAACTGTCAGATACTGAAATAAGTGCTATAATGAGCGATACTAATGTAATATATGCATACTCATTTTTCCCAGATAAGGTTAATGAAAAGGTATCAATAATTGATTTTCAACTTGAGTTTTACAATAGTTGAAAAATTATTGAAATGGATTTAGATGTACTCATTAAGTATAATGAAAAACATGAAATATCATGAAAAAAAATCACTGAAATAGAAAAAAGAGAAATATATCCAATCACACTTAATTTTTAGAAATGAAAATACAACCATCAATATCAGCTACGGTACTTGTTTATACTCTTATTCTTGTTTCAATAACATTAATTATGTGAGTAGTAATTCTTAATAGCGCAGTAATACTTGGGGCTAATTATGAATATGTAAATACTCGTGATAAGCTGACTAGATTCATATCTGATAACTCAAGAATTGTTTTTAAATTAGCTAAACAACTTAATTCAAATTGAAGTTGATTTCTTGATCAAATTAGTTGTCCAACGAGTGTAACTCTTTCTGGTGCTACTATATCTAAAATTATAAATACATCTCTTTCAATAAGTGAAGAATGAGTATTTTGTTTAGGGTGATCATGATCATGAAAATTAAAAATATACTTTAATAGAGATTTTGATGACTTAGTTATTGCGGAGTATGGCTCATGACGTGTAAACCTTATAAGCTCATGAATCTGAAAAAAAGGAGTATTTGATTTCTCAGATCCAGATAATACACTGATTGATTTTTCTTCCACTGATATTTATAAATCTGATAATATTGATGATGATGGGAATAGTGATAATTACTCAATTTCCTCAACATGAGTAATACTATATTGATCATGAATTGTAGATGATGATGCTCTTCATAGAAGTTTGAAAGTTTGATATATACCACCAAGGTCATGATTCAATTCAGTATTTTGGAATACTACATATACTTCTAATGTGATAGATGAAAATGTAAATAATTGAGATTGATTATTACTGAAAATATGAGGATTAAGTTCTGGGGTTATTCATCTTGATTCTGACAAGGAGTTCTCTATATATGTGTATCAGTTTGATAAGCAGTCATATGAAACATTCAATGAGCTTACTGTCTTAGATAAGAAAATATGATTAAATATTGAACCATGAGTGTGATATATTCAACTGAACCCTACAGGGCTTTCTATATCACAAAACGTTACATGAAATGAATATCTATTTGATTTTACAACATATGATTATGCTGTAATGGTTGAAAATATTACTAAGGAAGTACTATCTTATAGACTTAAATTAGAATCAGAAACTTGATCTTGAGTTTATATAGTACCAATAGATGATAGTGATGAGGTAGTCCTAAAATACTATTGAAATGTTATAATAATTGATGAAGAATTTAGGTTAGTTCATGATAAAAAAATGATTATATGATCTAAGTAATTATACTTTACAAAAAAATAAAAAGTACTAAAATAACTAAAAAATATAATTGTCTCTATTGTTTATTTTATAAATATCTGTTTTGGATCCCATAACTATTATTATTTTTATAATACTTTTTCTGCTTTCTTGATTTTTTTCATCAACTGAACTTGCTCTAATGAGTCTTCCCTCTCATAAAGTTGATGCCCTACTTAAAGAATGAAAATTCTGATCAAAAGACCTTAAATATATAAAAGACAGAAGCGATAAACTCCTTATCACTATACTTATATGAAATAATCTTGTAAATACATTTACAGCAGCTCTGGCCACAGTAATTGCAACAGGTATTGCTGAAAAATCTTGAGTTGAAGAATCAGTAGCTATTTGAATCGCAACATGAGTTATTACTCTTTTGCTTCTCATTTTTTGAGAAATTGCTCCAAAAAGCTTTGCAACAAAGAATGCTGAAGCTATATCATTATATGTATCAAAAATTTATAAATTTTTGATGTTTTTACTGACTCCTATTGTTTTCATTCTAGAAGTGTTGATCACTGCCTTTACTTGAAAAAACAAAAAAGAAGAACTTTCTGAACGTGAAATTGAGGCATTTATTGATATGTGAAAAGATTCTGGTACACTTGAAGATAAACAACATGAACATTTAAAAAATGTGTTAGAGTTTTGAGATATAACAGTAGAAGAAATTATGACTCCTCGTGTAAATCTTGATGCACTAAATAGTACAAAAAGTGTGTGAGAAGCACTTGATTACTATCTTTCACGTACTCATAGTAGAATTCCTGTATATCATGAAACTGTTGATAAGATTACTTGAATTTTAACAATTCGTGACTTAGTATGAGAAAAAAATAGAGATAAAAAAATTAAAGAGCTTGATCTAAAAAAACCAATGAAAGTCCCCCTTAATCAACCAATTGATAATTTATTATTTGATTTTCAAAAATCTCATACAGTAATAGCAACTGTTATTGATGAATATGGGTGAGTAGCTTGAATTGTAACATTAGAGGATATTATAGAAGAGATATTCTGAGAAATTAGAGATGAGACCGATAAAGAATCAGAGGATATAGAAAATATTTGAAAAAACACATATAAAGTAGATTCTAATATTTGAATAGAAGATGTGCTTCATTTGTTTGATATAGAGATGAAAGATTTTGGGTGGAATGAAGATAAATATGACTGAGAAACTGTAAGTTATGTACTCACAGATATTGTTGAGCGTTTCCCTAAATCATGAGAGAGTATTAAATTACCATACACTTCATGAGTTGATGTAGATGAATCTAGGGATAAAAAATATCACGAAGAAAAAAGAACATTCTTAGAATTCAGAGTCTTAGAAATTTCAGAGGGGAATATGTGAAAGGTACAAGTGAGAACTATAGAAATTGAACCTGAGATTTCTGAGATATAGCTCTTCATTATAAAGAATAATAAAAAAAGAGGTTTTTTAAAAGCATTTTTTTGTCTATATTTTTTCTGCAATATCTTTTCTGATATCCTCATTATGAAATTTTAATATATCATCAGATATTATTATTCAGTAAGGTTTTCAGATGTTTTCATAATGTTTGAGTGTTTTTGGAAGAAAAACTTTTTTGCACAGAGTATCAATACAATTATACACTTTTATAATAGTATCATTTGTACACTTATTTCTTGATATATTATAAGTTATATTTTTTTTATGATTTACTAGTATGTTTTTATAGTTACTAAAATCAGCCCAAGAAGTATTTTTTTCTATAAATTGTGAGTAACAATTATTTACGTCTAAGATAGGCACAAAAGAAAGCATCCAGAAATATAAGTAGGGATCTTTAATAAGAGAGAATTTTGAAAAATCTAATCAATTGAATGTACAAAAAAAACTTAAGCAAAACCTTCATGCATGGTGTTTATCTGTTTTTCGCACATTTAATATTTGAAAAATAAATGTACACAATATTCTTGTAAACCACATTCTTTTTTCATCTACAACAATCAAAAGATCAATATCTGAATCTAGTGTAGCAGAATTCATAGCGATGGAATTTCAAACACCTATCATTCTTAATCAAGGAATCCATTTAATATACCTAATGTATTTAATAGTTTTTTCAATATATTTTTTCTCGACTTCTCATCTAGTATCTTTGTTTTTGAAGAGAGTATCAAATTTTTGTTTATCCTCTCATGAGTATTTTTGAACCATGTGTCAATGTATTACTTGTAATTAGCAAGATTTTACTTAGAATTATAAAAACTAAAAATGTTTATTCCTTGATTGAGGCTTTATGAGATATGTCTGTACTAATTGTAATTTTATTTATGATGAGTCACTGTGAGATAAAGAAGAGTGAATTCCTGCAGGAACACGTTTTGAAAC
>CALDZW010000002.1 GCA_937944175.1 uncultured Candidatus Altimarinota bacterium | reverse complement strand
TAATACAATCTTATCAAGAGATGAAGAAGAAATTTCTACAAAACTAGTGTTTGAGTTTCTAAAATCTATTCAATGAATTATTTATTGATTACAAAGATGACAAGCACAACCTCATGTATATTGAGATGACTTATCTCTTATTAAAATCCCACTTCCTCTAAAAGATATTCAACAAAAAATAGTTGATGAGATTTGAGAATTAGAGAACATTGAAGAGAAGAATTTAGAGAGAGTTTGAGAACTGGAGAGAAATATTAAAGATAAAGCAAACTCATTATATCTAAATTACTCTTTAGAAACTTTATGAAGCTTGTCTGAACAACCTATATATTGAGCAAATGAGAAATCTATTAAGTGAGATAAAAACACTGATTACAGATATATTAGAATTACTGATATAAATGATGATGGGACGTTAAATAATGATTGGAGAACAGCTGAAAAAATTGAAAAAAAATTTATATTAAAAGAATGAGATTTCCTTTTTGCTAGGTCATGAGCAACAGCTTGAAAATATCTTTATTATAAAGAGTTATTTGGTAAAGCAATTTTTGCAGGATATTTAATTAGATTTCCTTTTAAAAGTAATGTATTAGATTCAAATTTTCTACGTTTTATATTAAAGTGAGATAAATATTGTCAGTGGATTTTAGAAAAAAGAGTTTGAACAGCTCAACCGAATATTAATGCACAACAATATTCTTCTTTTAAAATTCCACTTCCATCATTAGAAACTCAGAAAAAAATAGTGGGAGAGATAGAAATTTTGGAGAAAGAGGTTGAAGTGTTGAGGCAGGAGAATGAAAGTATTCCAGAGAAGAAAAAAGAGATTTTAACTAAATATTTATAAAAAAAATTATGAAAATTGAAATAGATAAAAAAGACTATGAAATTTTATTGAAGCATGCATATATTGGTAATTGGGTATATTGAATTATGTCTGATGCAGTAAGTAGTAAATATAAAAAAGAAGCAGCTCAGTGAGATAGGCTGATCCATAAATTATTGAAACATACTGATGATCCAAGCGTTAAAATAAATTATAAATGAGAGAATATTTTTACTGATGCTTTTTGAGACAAAATGTATGAAGATTTAAATCAATATGAACATTATGTAGTTGATGATCTTACAGGAATAGATATGGAACAAGTTGAGGCTGAATTAGAAGCAGAAGAAAATAATCCATTATTTGTAAAATAGATATTACCTCAATGATATCTCATAACTTACTCATACCTTCAAGAAATTAACTAATGCTTCAAGCATTGGTTTTTTTGATAATGAATTCATATTTACATTATTCAATTTTCATTGAACTTCATTCAGCTTAGCAAGTGATACTTCAGGGAGGATAGCATTAATTTTTGTCACGTAGATCTCTCATCTTGTAAAATTACTGAGCAGCATAGCAGCATCATTTTTTTTCTGTCTCAGAGAAAACTCAATGATATTGTTGTTAGTTGGAATAGGAATTGTAGGACTATTGTTGTTAATAGGAGTTGTGTTTCAAGCAGTGACATCACAATATGATGTTCATGATTGTGAGTTAGACTCAACACAGTGAATTTCTTGTTTAGGTTCTACAGTGAATGTATGTGGCGGAGTGTTGGTAAATTCAGCCTTTAGAGACAGCTGAGTCTTTTGTGATTCAAATTCAAATTTCTCAGAACTAAAAGAAACTAAGAACCTCCCATCAAATACAAAAGGGGATTTTTTTCTGAGTTCTACAGTTTGAGTACTACTATTCTGCCTGATTTCAAAAGGTGTATCAAATATAAGATTTCATGAACTATCTACACTACTATATCATACCTCTCTTCCATTAAGGTGTAAAGAGAATGTTCATAGCATATCAATAATGCTTTGGTCAGATCAGATAATGTTGAAAGCAATCTTTTTGATAATAACATCTGAATAGAGTTTTCAGATAGTTATTTTTTGAAGGGCAGTAGAAGAAATAATTTCATCTTTATAGAAGGGAATTTTTGATATAATTGGCTCATTAATAATCTCAACAGCTACATCATTTCTTGGAGGAAGAATGTTGATGCTTATAGATTCAGAATCTTTTCATGAAATATTATTAACTTTGAGATCAAATGTTCCAAGAGGAAAATAATCAGGAATAGTTATAGATCATACCCTGTTTGACTGACCAGTAACTGTATCAAAAGATAACAAATTTGATCAAATAGAGATGCTGTCTTCATTTGTAAATCAAAAACCATATATTTTTGTAGCTTCTCATGCAAAAATTTCATTATTAGTTCAAATATGTATGAGCTTTGCAGGAAAATAGAGTGTACTTGATTCGTTGAAGTCTTCTAATTTGAAGGAGTGGTTTGTTGATTCTCAGTACTGATTAAATCATACAGAATATGAACCAGTATAGGTGAGGTCTCTTTGGAGCTTTCATGTAATTGACTGTTGGTTTAGTGTATAGCTTGGGTTATCCTTGTTGTTGTGTGAGAAAAGATCTCAGTCATCAAAATCTCATTCGATGAGGTTACTTCAAAAGATTTCTATTTTACTGCTTCTATCAGTTCATAGAATTTTTACTCATTCAAAATATGGAATAGTTCTATTTCTTATATCAAATGTCTTTGCTCCGAGAGAAAAGACCCCCTCTCTTTCAACATCAAATCTTCAGTTGAGAGTATTCTTGCTTACTAGTATAGTACAGAGATTTCAAAGACAATTGAAGTTACTGAGTTTTGATCAATTAAGGTACAGAGAATCTCTTTTTGAGTCATAATAATTGATTGCAACTCTGATAACTCTTTTACTTCCATCTTTTGAAAATCCATCTACTTCAATTGATGTAATTGATGGAAAATAGTTGTCATTGGCATTTTCAAGTATATAGACTTCTGAAAAGCTTCCATGAGATTCCACATAAAAATAATTTTTTCCTGTAGTAAGGTTAATTTCATCTACAAAAAGTCTATCACTTTGTGTAAAATCAACATCATAAGATTTTCAGTTATGCCAAACCTGTATTCATTCTTTTTCTCATTTTACATCAACCATATCAAGCGAAAATGCAGGTATTTGTTTTCAAGAGTCCTCATCAGGGATATAATTTGATTTATATCATCTTTTGATAACAGGTTGTTCTCAAATAACAGTTATTTCAATGCTATTTGAGATAATTCCATTATATTCTATAGAGTATGTGTATGTTCAAGGAGTTTTTCCAAGTATGGCCTCTATTGTCTCTTTTTTACTGCTGAGAGTATATTTGTAATTATTTTCATTAGAAAACAATGTTGTGTTTGAAGAATGAGTAATATTTTTTCATGTAATAAGAATTTTTTTTCCAGGATAGAATCAATCTGGAGCTTGAATAGAGTGAATTTGAGGGATAGCAATTTCTACTTGTACTGTATTTGATTTTAATCAATTTTGTTCAACAAACACAGAGGTTTGAGTCGTTTCTTTTGATATGCTTCATATTATCAACCTACCTGTTTGAGCTACTATTTCAAATGATCATCCGTTAATTGTGACGGTTGTTGATTTATTGAAATTCTCTCATTGTATGTGTATTCTTCTTTTAAAATTTTCAATATTTTGAGGTGTTGCAGATGTTATATAGGGGAATTTATAGAAAAATTTTATATTCTTTGAATCACAATGCAATTCTCAATATCCTTGTGCACTTGATACAGATGAATACGGGAAAGATATTTTAGTATCACTTTTTTCACTAATAAATATTTGTTCAGAGTCAACATACAGACTGTGACACTCACTGAGTTTTGTTCATATAATATCTACAATAGTATCATTTCATAAATGTCCAGCATAGGATATTTTTTCTATTCAAAGAGTAACATCTTCAGCATTTGCAGTTACGTTCAGAAGTTCTAATATTCCAATTGTTCAGAGCAATGCTAAAATAAGTACTTTTATTGAGAGAGTTTTCATCAAATATATGCTTAGGAAATAATTATAATTATACCACTCTAGTATAGTAAAAAATACATATATTTCCAACAGATATAGATATAAAATATGATTTTCATTTAGTACAATATAAAGTAAATTAGTCAATATAAATAACACTAAATTATCCTCGCTACACTCAAGTAGCAAGTGCAATATATTAGAAAGATTGAAATAAAAAAGAAGCCAGTTAGGATGTTAATGCTTAAATTACCCCCTAACAAGCTTCTTAATGAAAAAGTATACACACTTAAATAAAAAGGAAAGAGAAATACTCTATGATTGATTACATCAAGGATTAAAACAGTACCAAATTGCTAAAAGACTATGAAGAGATCCCTGAACAATAAGTAGAGAGTTGGAAAGAAATAGATGTCTCTTAGAAGTCAGTTTAAACAATAATCCTCAAGAGAAGTGTAAAAAAGAAAACTATCACTATCTCCCTGATAGAGCTGAGTGTAAATATAAAGCAAGAAAGAAAGAATCTTGAAAACAAAAACCAATTCTCAAAAATGGAATTATATTTTCTTATGTTGTAGAACAGTTAAAATATGGATACTCTCCAGAGATAATATCTTGAAGGTTAGAATATGAAACAAATATGAAAATAAGTCATGAAGCTATCTACCAATTTATTTACAACAGAGAGTTCAAGCATTTGAAGCTCTGGGAGTATCTGCCAAGACAAAGAAAGAAGAGAAGGTGATATAGTTGAAGAAAAATGAAAAGAACTTTGATTCCAAATAGAATAGATATTTCTGAAAGACCAGAGGATATAGATAACAGAAAAACCATATGACACTGGGAATGAGATAGTATTGAATGAAAAAGATGAACGGGTTGATGTTTACATGTAAGTGTAGAAAGATACTCAAGACTTACAAGGATTAGGAAGCTTAATAGAAAAAGAGCAAAACTTACAAATTCTGCTCTTATGAATATATTTTCTGAGATACCACAGTGACTGAGAAAGAGTATCACTTTTGATAATTGATCTGAATTTACAGCATGGGAGAAGCTAAATAAAGAGATATGAATAGATTGTTATTTCACTCATCCTTACTCTTCTTGGGAAAAATGAACTGTTGAGAGAATTAACGGATTTATAAGAAGATTTTTACCAAAAGGAACTGACTTCAATGATATTTCACCTGAATATATTAAAAATATTGAGGACTGGATTAATAATAGGCCTATGAATTGCTTATGATTCAAAACACCTAATGAAGTATTTAATGAACATCTTAACTCTCTTATTTAATTTTCTGAATATTGCACTTGATTTTTGAGCTTAGGCTCTATTTTTTTATAATTATCAAAAAACATGCTATTGTATTCTAGTCAACTGTTGGTGAATATTCATAAAAAGAAGATATTGGATACTATATTGAGAGAATAACACATCACACACAGATTCTTTTTTCAAGTATATTATGTTCAATACTCTTCTTTTGAGAATACTATTATAGTAATAGATACTTTTCTATTACTTTCTGTCTAAAATCTTAGACTCCATTACTTTATATATTTATACACTAATTTTTCTATAATATGAAAAATATGAAATTCACACCTATGTGAAAAAAGACTGCTCATCTACTGAGTAGAAACATTTTAAGTACAGCTGCAGTGATTGCTCTCATGTGAGCTGCTACTTTTGCTGCTGCTCCAGCTGGAGGTTATCTCCCAGGAGCTACACTTGACCCTGATTGTGCTCCAAGTGATGCTGATTGTATTGTTCAAGGCTGAGATATGTCTGATGATTCATGGACTATGAGTGGTGCTAATGTTATTATTGATAATGGGAATGTTGGTATTGGAACTGATGAACCTATTGACTGATTACATGTTGCAAGTGGATCAATTATAGTTGCATCAGATAACACAATTACTTGAAACTTTTGGGATGGTTCATCTAGTGAAGATGGTATAAAAATTCATCCAAGTTGAGCAATCATGGCTCAAAGGTCAACCTATGCAGGATTATATCTCTGAAGGAATTCATCATTATGAACATGATCATGAATATTTTTAGAACAAAGAATTGATGGAACTTGAATTGGCTGAATTGTTTCTGATTGAGTTTCAAATGTATTTATGTGAACAAGCTCAGCATGAATAAGTTCTGATTGAGACTTTGAGTCTGAATTATTTGTAGCAAATGATGGAAATGTATGAATCTGAACAAATAGTCCAAGTAATGCACAATGATGGAATAGAGTTTTTGATGTAAATTGACAAGGTCATGCTAAAATTTTGGCAACAGAAGATCAAACATGAGTCAAGACTTGAATTTTTTCCAATACAAATTGGTGATGAAATACATGATCTATTTGAACTGAATCAAGTCATGATTTAAGAATTATTACGGGATATAGTGAAAAAATGAGAGTGACAACTGATGGGAATATCTGAATTTGAACAGCCACTCCAGAACAAAAACTGCATGTTATGTGACAAATTAGGTTAGATCAAAGTGATGTTTCAGAATATACAAGAATATGAATTTGACCTGAAGCTAATGACATGATTTTTTCTGATAATTCTGCAGCATGAAGCTATTGATCTTGAATATTTATAAGAGTACATGATGAAGCAGCGCCTTATAAATATAGAGATGCAATGGTATTTACAGAGAAGGCTAATGTCTGAATTTGAACAACTAGTCCAACAGATAAACTAAGTATAGTTTGACCAGCTTATAATGCTTTTGGTGTATATAGAGATTATGATGCAAGTGTTTCTCCAGCATGAGTATCATTGAAGATATGATCAAAAGTTTGAACAGATCTTGTTTCATGAGCTCAAATTATAAGCTGAG
>CALDZW010000001.1 GCA_937944175.1 uncultured Candidatus Altimarinota bacterium | reverse complement strand
ATCCTATATTTCTACTTTAAGAAAACAGAATATGAAAACTTTTCACTGAATATTAAGTATCTTCAAATGAGAAATCATACTCCCTAGAATGTAAAAAGATCCCAACCTGAAACAAGTTGGGATTTTTTGGTTGATAGTAACGTAATTACTATATCTATTTTTTATACATATGTTATCTATATTCAATTCCTGCTTTATCTATAATTCATTGTTCAAAATCTAGAGCACCAAACCATCAAAGCTCTGTAAGTATATATGCTTCAATCACTTTGTCAGTACCTGTGATTATTGCAAGTCATACGAGTAAAAATATTATTCACAATATTTTTTTAAACAGACCATTGGGGTCAGAGAGAAATGAAAGTTTTTTTACAAACTTTTGTCCAAGAACTGCAATAAAGAGAAGAATAACAGCCAATCACAACGTATATGAAACTAGATTAACCACTCAAGACATATATTCTCATGCTATAATGATTGAAAGAATTATTCCATATGTAGGACTACAGCTTGTAAATACAGGACCAAGAGATATTCCAAGAAGCACACTTCCTCAATGTCATCATTTCTGACTTGCAGAATTCATTAACTTGTTAGATTTATCTGAAAATCACATCTTTGTAGTGATTTTTTTCCATAGATTAGGAAAAATAGTGATGATTCAGAAAAAGAGTATAATAACTCATGAGGCTTTAGTGAGTGTTTTTGTATCTATTCCTGAAAGCACTGTAGTTGCTTGCACCAGCATAGTAAAAATGATAATAGATACTGAAAGAGCAGCAATGATGATATATGGCTTATACTTATCCTCACTTGATCAAGCACTGGCTCCTAATATAATTGGGAGGAGTGGAAGAACACAGGGAGCTAGAATAGTGAGTATTCAAGCAAAAAATGAAATGATTAACAGAGTCATGAGACTGAAATAATGATTATAAAGTAGTTTTTATAAGAGGAAGGGGAGAGTATGAATGATGATTTTCATAACTCTATCTTGTTTCACAGGGATACACTCGATAATTTCTTTTTTTATTTAAGAGAAAGATTCTTCATAGGTTTCAAGAATATATATAATTATGAATTAGCTTTTACAAAATCAGCAATATCTTGAGTAGTTGAGAGTCATGCTTTAGTTGATATTTTCTCACCTTTTTCATCGATAAGGACAAAAGTATGTTTAGAAGTGACATCATATGTACGAGCTAATCATTTTTCATTATCAATATCAACTTGAATAATGTTAACTCATTCTGGAAGACTTGATTGTGAAGCAATATCTTTAGCAGTTTTTACACATGTTCCACAAGAAGCTTGATGAAAAAAGAGTACTGATTTTTTTCAAATGGTTGATAAATCTTCTCAACTATACATAGCATATGATCATGCCGATCAAGCAGATGTATTGTCAGATGATTCAGCTGCTACAGGATTTTTCTGATTCTCAGCACTTTTTACAAATCCAGCAATATCACTGAGAGTAACTAAACCACTAGCTTTAGCAATTGTTTCTCCATTTTCATCAATATATACAAAAGTATGTTTAGATGTAACCCCATATTTTTTATTAAGCTCAGTATCATTGTCAAAATCAGCTTGAATAATTTTCACACCTTCTGGAAGGCTAGCAGCAGCTACAATATTTTTAGCAGTCTTTACACATGTTCCACAAGAAGCTTGGTGGAAAAATAATACAGTTTTTTCTCAAATAATTGAAAGATCTTGTCCTCTATACATTGAGTAGCCAGCAGGACCAGCTTGAACAGGAGCTTCACTCACTGCATTTTCTGGAGATTCAGCTGTTTGTACAAATTTTTCAATTTCAGCTACTGTTGTTAGTCCACTAGCTGAAGAGATCATTTCTCATTTTTCATCAATATATACAAATGAATGTTTTGAAGTAATTCCATATTGAGCATTCAATGCAGTATCAGTATCAAAATCAGCTTGAATAATTTTTACTCCAGCAGGAAGGCTTTCTTGAGCAGCAATATCCTGAGCTGTTTTTACACACGTTCCACAAGATTTCTGATGAAAAAATAGTACAGTTTTTTCTCAAATAGTTGAAAGATCTTCTCCATTATACATAGTATATCATGCAACAGCTGTAGTAGCCACCACTGATTTAGCAGCATCAATAGCTGTATCAACAACACTTTCACTAGGAGCCACTACTACATTAGTAGCTTTTTGTGTAGTAGTATCTTCACCACAAGAAGCAAGCATCATAGGAGCAATTACACACAGTGCCAAATATTTTTTTGACATAAATCAAAAGTTATTAATTAAAGTAACTCTAATATATGATTGTATCTTAAGGGAAGCTTAATGGTTATAAGAAGGTTGTGTTTTTGCTATAAGTATGTTATTTTGTATAAATATTAGTATATAAAATTGCATATGATTGATGAAAGTAGACATTGGGAAAATATTCTTCAGCGTGAATGAATGCCTGATATTGATGTTAGTGAATGATTTACAAGAGCAAATGAAGTCATAGAAACTCCATCAGAGATTAACATTGTAGTAGATAGTGAAGAACAAAGTGTTACTATGCATCTTTTCGACTGAACTTTAGTGTGATATATGAGACCATGATGTTACACATATGGGACAGTTTCATCAGATCAACATATCGAAAAGATTATTTTTCCTTACTTTAGAGGTAAAGGCTATGGGAAAGTATTGTTAAGGGAGTATAAAAAAAATAATTTTTACCTTCCAGATTTTGAATATCATCATAAACCATCAGCACTTTTATTTGACCAATTAAATGGATACAAGGTAACTCATAGAATTGATGATAATGGAAATAAAGTTGAAATGTCATCAAGTGAACTTGCAGAATTAAATAATACTTTATTAACTTTACCTAGAAATGATGACAGTGATTTACCATATACATATTTGATGGAAAAAATTTAATAAATTGAAGTAGGCCTTCTGTTGCTTTTCTAACAAAAATCTTTATGCTCTAGACAATTATTAATTGTTATCATAAAGAACATATGAACTTAGAAGAAAAGCTATTAAAACAAACCCTAGCAGCTATTAAGGATTTTGATATGATCCAAGATGGAGATACTATTATGCTTGGAGTTTCTGGGGGAAAAGATTCAATGTTTTTGGGATATGCTTTGTCTCAACTTCAGAGAAGGATGAAGAATAAATTCAAAGTAATTTGAGTGTATATCTTTAAGGAATTTTTGATTGATTGTGATATTCGTTTTGAAGAAAAGAGAAAATATTATGAGGATGAGCTTGGGATCAGTTTAGAAAAAGTAAATTTGAAGCTTCCAGAGGAATCAAAGCTCAATGAATGAGTAGGACAATCTTGTCAGTGGTGTGCCTATTCCAGAAGAGTTGCTATGATGAAATTGTGTCAGAAACATAATGCTACAAAGATTGCTTTTGGGCATCATATGGATGATATCGTAGTGACTACTTTTATGAATATGACTCAGTGAAGGAATCTAAAAGTAATGGCTCCTATTAATCAGATGCGTACAAAGAAAGTTACATTTATCAGACCACTAGCGTATACAAGAGAAAAAGATATTACAACAGTATGTGATAGAAGAGAAATACCATATTCTAAGTGTAATTGTCCTGTAGGAGAGACTACTATGAGGAATAAAATAAAAAAAGAAATAATCTGGCCAAATGAAAAAATTATTCAAGGGTATACAGAGAATATTTTTTGGGCACTCATGAAAGACTTTAGAGAGAAATATGAACATTTGCATTATATAAGTTAGTTTTAGTAGGTGAATGTTTTTGATGCACATATTATGAATAGTAAAAAAATAATTGAGAAGTTGATTATTCTCAAAAATCATTTTGATGAATGAAAAATTCCTCAACTTCATGAACATGAAGTGAATCAATGATTACAGTCTTGAAGTAGAGAAAACTATCTCTACTTTATTATGACATGTAGTTTGAACTACCAAAGAGTCTCTCCAAATACTTGGAAATCTGCTCTTGCTACATCGGAAGATAGAGAAACTCAGGAAGTATTTTTCCCTGAAATGGTTGCAAAACTAAGTGAAGATAAGTTAAGAGAAAAGCTTATGAAACATAAGCTTGCTCTACAGAAAGTAAAACATATTCAAATTTGGAAAACTATTATGCAAACTTGGCAGGATCATTTTTGAAATGATCCAAGAAAGTTATTTCAGCAATGAAACTATGAAGTAGAGTCTATTTTACAGATTGTTCAAAAGGACCTAAAAAAATGATTCCCATATCTCTCATGACCAAAATTGAGTAATTACTTCTTATTTATTCTTCGTGCTTATTCAGATATAAAGCTACAAAATACATATAAAATATCAATTATTCCAGATACCCATGTGATGCAAGCAACTGAAGTTTTAGCGATATTGCCAGCTGAAGAAATTAGTCCAATCAATGTAGAAAGTGCATGGAAAAAGCTTTTAAAAGAAACAGATTTTTCTCCTATAGATTTTCACTCAATACTCTGGAACTGGAGTAGGAATAATTTTGAACCTAAGTTGTAACTAACCAATATAAATACAATAAATATGAAAAAAGTATTAATTATTATCAGTAGTATTTTATTCTCTGGAATGTTAGTATTTATATACTATACCTTACCAGCAAATAATTCTCACAGCCCTTATACTACTGATTTTGCAAGAATTGAACAGTCCATTATTCATAAAAAAGAGACAATTCAAAAGAAAAATCAAATAGTTGATATTATTAATAAATACAAAGGATCAGCACAAAAAATATCTATTGCCTGAAAAAAATATAGTGGATGAGGACATACTTTTTCTGATGGAGTAATAGTTATCGATATGTCTGACTTTAATAACATCATAGAATATGATGCAGAGAAAAAAAAGATTACTGTAGAGGCTTGAATGACGTGGTGAGAAATTCAAAATCTCATTAATATAGATAGGTTATCTATACAAGTAATGCAATCATCTAATATTTTTTCAGTATGATGATCTCTTTCATCTAATATTCATGGGAGGGATCCAAAATTTTCAACTATTGTTGATTCTGTTGAATCTTTTAGACTCATTACTGCTGACTGAAAGATGCATAATGTTTCAAGAGAAGAAAATAAAGAGTTATTTTGATCAGTAATTTGAGGCTTCTGACTATTATGAGTTATTACAGATGTAACACTCCATTTGACAGAAGATTTTGTCTATGAAAAGGAAACAATAAAGCTTGATTCTAATCAGTATAGTCAGTATCTAAAAAAAAATATTATATGAAATAATAATATAGGGTTACATTTTTGAAGGTTTGATTTTACTCACTGAGAAAACTTTTTTTCTGATTTTCATTTTGTGAATTATAAAAAAATCACATCAGAAGATAATACAATAATAGAAAATATCAATAAAGAATTAATGGGAGAAAGAAACATTCTGAGAAATAGGTTTTTCTTCAATCTTTCTAGGGATTTCAATTGGGCAAAAGACCTTCGTTGGTTTTTACAAAAAAGCATTGTAGACTCAGTAGGAAAACAATCATTTATTTCTAGGAATAATGCTATGAGACCTCCTATAGAATTTATATCATACAAGAGTGAAGCCAATACAGATATTTTACATGAATATTTTATTCCTCTCAAAAATTTCAATACATTCATTGATATAGTGAGAAAAAAATATGCTGACAACAATGTAAACTTACTCAGTGTTACCACTAGATATGTTCCAAAATGAAATGATATTGTTTTGAATTATAATACTTCAGAAATGATATGAATTGTTTTGTATATGAATGTATGACTTTCTGATCCAGAACAAAAACAGGTACAGAAATATACAAGGGAACTTATTGAGCAGTCCCATAAATTATGATGAACATATTACCTTGTGTATCAAAACTATGCTTCCAAAGAACAGATGAGATCAGTCTATCCTGGTTGGGGGGAATTTTTAGAAATAAAACAAAAATATGACCCAAATGGATTATTTACAAATAAATTCTATGAAAGTTACAAGTAGTATTCTACTTTTTTTATTATATAATAAATACAATACATATGAAAAAATACACATTTAAACAAGTAGATGCTTTTACTGATAGAGCATTTTGATGAAATCCTGCATGAGTAATTCTTGATGCAAGAGGTTTAACTGATGATGAGATGCTTAAAATTGCAGTTGAAGTGAATACTTCAGAAACTGCCTTTATTTTACCAAGTCATAAAGCTGACTTGAGAATAAGATGGTTCTCACCAAAAACTGAAGTACAGTTTTGTGGCCATGCAACTGTAGCAACTATTCATGCACTAGCTGAAGAGTGAATGTATTGAATGGAATGAGAAGGAAAATTTGGACTTACTATAGAAGGACTTATTTGAATGATTGACATTACTGTGATCAAGAAAGAATTAAATATTAAAATTATCCTAAAATCACCTGATTATAGTTTTCAAGAGTGAAATAAATTTCTTCCTAATATTTTCAAATTTTTAAAAATCTCTGTAAGTGATATTGATTGAGATGTGTGATTATGATATGAACCACTTTTAGAGAAATTATATATCCCTATGAAGAGTTTAGATTGATTATTGAGAATGAAACCTGATCTAGCATGATTAATAGAATTCTGAAAAGAGAATAAGATTGCAGGGTTTATGCCTTTTGTTGTGTGAGAAACAATGAGTCCTTGATCTCATGTACATTCTCGTTATTTTACTAGGTATGTTGTATGAAATGAAGACTCATGTACATGATCTGCACAATGACCTTTAGGAGGATATATTATAGACAAAGGTTTATTGAATGAAAAATGAGAGAGTATTGATATTCTCTCAGAACAATGAGATTGTATGTGAAGACCCGGAAGGGTAGTTGTAAGAGTTTGAAAAGATAAAAATTGAAAATTACACTCAGAATTAGAAGCATCAGCGGTAACAGTTATTACCGGCGAAATATTCATATAGTAACAACAGAAATTATACTATACAAGATTAAAAGTATGATATTGCTTTTATGTAAAATATATTTATAATAATTAATATTACAATTATTATAATAAATGTTTATGAATAGTGTTGTAGCAAATGAACTCATTA